>JBAXLO010000054.1:0-23167 GCA_037134755.1 Bacteroidota bacterium
CAGGACGGAAAAACCTGTCAGGAAAGATTGTTTTCCTAATAGTCTAATAGCCTAATAGCCTAAACCCCTATAAGCCCTGTCTTCAACTTTAGGCATTTCAAACTCCAAACTTTAGGCACTATTTATTTCCTAAAAGTCTAATAGCCTAAACAACCTTTTTATTTTTCTTACAATAAAATCTAACATATAAGTGTTATTTAATAAAAAAGTAGTACTTTTAACATCTCAATTTCTAATAATATAAATGCGTAATATTCAGAAAATAATAATCGTAATACTTCTTCTTTTCATCAATACTGTAGCTAATTCGCAAAAAGTTGGGCTGGTGTTGAGCGGAGGAGGCTCCAGAGGCGTGGCTCATATTGGGGTCATCAGAGCTCTTGAAGAAAATGGTGTTCCGATTGATTATATTGCAGGTACGTCGATGGGAGCTATTATTGGTGGGCTATACGCTGCCGGTTATTCGCCAGATGATATGGAGAAATTGTTTTTATCAAAAGCATTTGCCGAATGGGTTGCGGGCAAAATAGATGATAAATATGTTTATTATTTTAAAAAAGAAAGCCCTAATGCCTCCTGGATTGATTTAAGGTTTACTTACGATCAGACAATCAAGCCCAAAATACCTACCAATATCGTATCACCGTTTCAAATGGACTTTGAATTTATGGAGATATTTGCAGGAGCCAGTGCTGTAGCCAAAGGTAATTTCGACAGTCTGTTTGTGCCATTTAGATGTATGGCTTCAGATATTTACAAAAACGAAGCCGTTACCTTACGCAATGGAGATTTGGGTAAATCAATAAGAGCCTCTATGACTTTCCCCTTTTATTTTAAACCCATTAAGATAAATGGAGCGTTATTATTTGATGGAGGTATGTATAATAATTTCCCTGCCAATATTATGTATAATGATTTTTCGCCAGATATTATAATAGGAAGTAAAGTTGTAAAGAATTATTCGGCACCTAATGAGGATAATATTATTTCGCAAATACAGAATATGCTGATGGAAAAGACAGATTATTCAGTCATTTGTGGAAACGGAGTATTAATTGAACCCAATGTAAGGCCGGTAAATGTTATCGACTTTAGCAATACTTCCGAGTTTATTGATAGCGGCTATGTGGCTGCAATACGCAATATTAATGAGATAAGGAAATATGTTACGGATGTAGTTCCTGCCGAATCAATCAAAGAAAGACGGAAGATATTTAATCAAAAGAAACCTGCCTTATTGATTGATAAAATAAGCATTACGGGATTAAATAAAAACCAACAGGCTTATGTAAACACTATCTTGTATCGCAATTTAAAATCTACGCTGTTATCAAATATCAAAACAGAATATTTTAAATTACTTACTGACGAAAAGCTTGATTATATCTCCCCTACCTTATTATATAATGACACGACCGGGAATTATGGGTTGTTTTTAAATATTAAGAAGGATAAAAGATTTGTCGCCGAATTTGGAGGCGATATCTCTTCGAGCCCTATCAACGAAGCCTTTGTTCAGTTACAATATAAACAGTTTGGGAAAACAGCCACCAGTATTATCGCCAATTCTTATATTGGCAAGTTCTATAGTTCGGTTGCAGCAAGAGGTCGTTACGATATCCCTACACGACTGCCCTATTATTTTGAAGGTAGTTTTGTGATGAATCAATGGGATTATTTCAAAACACATACTTATTTCTTCGAAGATAAAACACCTTCGTATTTAATTCAAAACGAAATACATTTTGGCTTAGATTTTGGCTTCCCGTTAAGGAATAATTCTAAATTAGTTTTTGGATATGTACATTCAGATTTTAACAATGAATATTATCAAACAAATGCTTTCAGCAGGACTGATGTAGCCGACCAAACTAGTTTAGATGCCGACTGTATTAATTTCCGTTATGAGATTTTCACACAAAATAAAAAACAATACGCCTATAAAGGTTCTCATGTTTTATTACAGGCAAATTTCATTAAAGGCAAAGAAGATTTTATTGCAGGCACTACTGCAACACAGAAAGATGTAACTTTCCAGCATCAATGGTTGCAAGTTAAGTTTATCTTCGATACTTATTTTAAACCAATAGGTCGTTATATTCCCGGGATATATTTAGAAGCATTTTACTCAGCGCAGCCTTTATTTAGCAATTATACTGCCAGTGCTTTGGCCGCCGAACCTTTTACGCCTATACCAGAAACCAGAACTCTTTTTATGCCTGCTTATCGTGCTAATCAATTCCTGGCCGGAGGAGTAAGAAATGTTTACACCCTTATAAAAAACTTTGATTTAAGAGTAGAAGGATATATATTTCAACCCTATAAAGAAATTAATCAGGCTAATGATTTCAGTGCCTTTTATGGTGAGAAATTTAAGAATCGTTACTTTATGGGATCCTCTTCTTTAGTCTTTCATAGCCCTGTTGGTCCTATAAGTATTAGTGTAAATTATTATCAAGATTACGATCAACCCTTCTCCTTCTTATTTAATTTCGGGTATATTATTTTTAATTCAAAAGGAGTTGAATAATAATTAATAATTATTATATTGTTAGTTGTTAAATTGTTTGTTTTTAAGTAATAAGACAGCTTTTTTATATTAACTTAAGATTAAATTTAAAAATATACTTAATATTTATTTGCAGAGTCTAATATTATTAATAATTTTGCTCAACTTTTGTAAAGAAAGGGAACAGTTAATCTATTTTTTATTTTATAAATATATTTATTAATTTAAGTACAGATCTTCTAAATCAGACTTTCAGTTAATGATACTGAAACGAGAAAACAAAATCTGTGTATAATACAGAAAAACAATATGGATACAACATCTAAGGAGCCTGAAAACATTCAGGAAAACGAAGCATTAAACGAAGTTAATTCAAACGAAAATGTGGTAATTGAGACAATTACCGACGAAGTAAATGAAGTAATTGAACCAGTGGTTGAAATTACCGAGAACTTAAACGGAAATGATCATTCTGAAACAGAAAAGCCAAAAAAGACTCGTAAGAAAATTGAAGTACACGAGAACAATGTTACAGAAACCGATGCCGAAGCTATTCCAAAAGACACAACAGAAAAAGTAAATGAAGTAATTGAATCAACTGATGAACTTACTGAAACTGTAAAAGAAGAAAGTCATACTGAAACTGATATGACTGTAGAAACTCCTGTTGAAGTTGAAGTTGTTGAGGAAAAAGCAGAAGAATTACCAACTATCGCAGAAGTGGAAGAACCCGTAAAGGAAGAAACACCTGTAGAAGTAGTCGCAAATGTTGAAGAAAAGATTGAAGTAATTGAGGAATTACCAACTATTACAGAAGTGGAAGAACCTGTAAAGGAAGAAACACCTGTAGAAATAGTTGCTATAGTTGAAGAAAAGATTGAGGAGTTACCAACTGCAAGTATTGAAGCAATTGATATTCCTGAAATGCATCTTGACATTCACGAAATAGACTCTTTAGAATCAAATATTGAAGAAGAAGAATCTGATATTAATTATGACATACTTTCTAAAGAAGAACTAGTTGTACTTTTAGAAGAAGTCATAAAATCAGAGGACATTAATAGCGTAAAGACGAAAGTTTCTTTAATAAAAGTAGCTTTCATAAAAATAGTTAAGGACGAAAAACAAATTCTGCTTGACAAATTCGTTGCAACTGGTGGAAAGAAAGAAGAATTTTCGCCCGAAGAAGATAATGTTGAGCTTAGGTTTAGAGCTGCTTTCGATGTTTACAGAGAAAGAAAAGCATTATTTAATGACGAACAAGAAAGAGTTAAACTTGATAATTTAGCACAGAAACAAGCAATTATTGATGAGTTAAAAGAACTTATTAACTCAGATGAAACGCTTAAACATACTTACGACGAGTTTAAAACGTTGCAGGAAAGATGGAAACAAATTGGTCAGGTGCCAAGATTAGAGGTAAATACTCTATGGCAAAACTATCATTTTCTTGTTGAAAAGTTCTTTGATAAAGTTAAAATCAATAAAGAACTTAAGGATTTAGATATGAAGAAGAATATGGAGAGTAAAATGGATCTTTGCGAAAAGGCAGAGGAGTTATTACTCGATTCTTCAATCCATTCATCGTTTAAAAAACTTCAACATTATCATGAAGAATGGAAAAACATTGGTCCTGTTCCTCAAGATAAAAGAGATGAATTATGGGAACGTTTTAAAAACATATCTGATCAGATTAATGATAGAAGACGTGAATTCTACGAAAAACAACAAGGCGAACATGAAGGAAACTTACTGACAAAAAATGCTTTGTGCGAAAAGGCCGAACAAATAGCAAACAAAGAACATAATTCATTAGATGATTATCAAAGTAGCACCGACGAGCTTAACGAAGTAATTAAGATTTGGAAAACAGTAGGTCCTATTGAAAGAAAAATGAATGATGAAATCTGGGCAAGATTTAAAACTTATCTGGATACATTTTATGCTAATAAAAAAGAATATTACGATAAACTAAAAGAAGTACAGGTTAATAACTTAAATCTTAAAGTTGATCTTTGTCTACAAGCCGAATCTATTAAATTGCGTAATGATTGGAGGGCTGCAACTATAGAGTTGTTGGATTTACAAAAACAATGGAAAGAAACAGGTCCTGTCCCTCGCAAAACCTCTGATAAAATTTGGCATCGTTTTAGAGCTGCTTGTGATGAATTCTTTAATAATAAAAATGAATTCTTCAAGAACATTACTGAAAACGAAACAAACAATCTAAAACAGAAAGAGGAGTTAATTGAAAAAGTTAAAGCTTATGAATTTGGAATAGATCGTAATGAAAATTTACAAGCTTTAAAAGATTTCCAACGCCAGTTTACTGAGATAGGTTTTATTCCTCTAGCTCATAAAGATAGAATCCAGAATGAATTCCGTCAGACTATTAATAAATGTTTTGAGAATTTAAAGATGAACAGTGCTGAAGTTTCAGCTGTAAACTTTAATAATAGAGTTGAAAGAATGAATCCGGCTGATGCAAGCAGGTTTATTGGAAAAGAACGTACTTACTTGCAAAATAAAATTACTCAATTAAAAGAAGACATTGGTTTGTGGGAAAATAATATAGGTTTCCTTGCTCATTCAAAGAATGCTGATCTTTTGAAACAGGAATTTGAAAAGAAAATCAATAATGCAAAACAGGATTTAATTATAATGGAAGCAAAGCTAAAAGCTATGCATACTAACTAATTAAATACTCTAATAGATAATACTAAGAAAGAAGCTCTGATTATTTCGGAGCTTCTTTTGTTTTATATAATAGAATATTTCTTAATAAGGCTTAATGAATTCAAATATTTATTATTAACTTATTTTTGTTAACAAAAAACAATAATTAATTGTTTAGTTATTCAAATTATAAGTATCTTTGATTCTTTATTGAGAGATATAATATTTATTCTTAATATTTATTAATTATGTAATTTCTTAAGAATGACAGAAATCTTACTTTATATATTGCGGTTATTTATCTACTCATTATTAGCTATTTTTATATTTAATAGCTTATACATTTTAATTTATGCTATTGCCGGATTAAAAAAACAAAAGGAAATCCTTACTCCTGATAGTTATATTAAAAGGAAATTTGCAATATTTATCCCTTCTTATAAAGAAGATAATATTATAATAGATACTGCTATTAATTCAATTAAGCAAACTTACCCATCCGAATATTATGATGTATTTATCATAGCAGATAAATTGCAACCTGAAACTATTCAAACATTAAAGTCGTTGCCTATTAAAGTAATTGAAGTTAATTTTGATAAAAGCACTAAATCAAAGTCCTTAAACTATGCAATGAATGAGGCTGGAGATAACTATGATATAGCTCTAATCTTAGATGCGGACAATATAATGGAAACTACTTTTCTTGAAAAGGTAAACTTGTGCTTTGAGAATGGTTGTCGAATTGTTCAGGGGCATCGTTTGGCTAAGAATTTAAATACAACAATAGCATTATTAGATGGTATAAGTGAAGAAATAAATAATCATATCTTTAGAAAAGGACATAGGGCATTAGGATTATCTTCAGCATTGATAGGTTCAGGGATGGCTTTTGAATATAAGTTATATAAAAATTATATGGCAAATGTTCATTCGGTGGGTGAGGACAAAGAATTAGAATTCCATTTACTAAGAGATAACTTAAAAATAGAATACGAACAATCAGCATTAGTATATGATGAGAAAGTTCAACATCCTGATTCCTTTACAAACCAAAGACGTAGATGGATAAATGCACAGTTAGCTTGCTTAAGAGATAATGCTATAATTGGATTTAAAAAGTTCTTTCTGGAAGGGAATATAGATCTATTAAATAAAGTTTTACAGATGATTATTCTGCCACGTATCTTATTACTAGGCTCTACTTTCATCTTTACTTTCCTATTGTTTTGCCTTTTCTTATTAAAAGTTCTTTCATTTAATATTTTACTCTTAGGAATATCAATCTTAACGGCAACAGCTTTATCTTTGATAATATCAGTCCCTTTAAAGTTTTATAATACAAAAACATTAAAGGCACTATTATATATACCAAAAGGATTTTTATTAATGTTAACTGCTTTATTAAAGATCAAAGGGGCAGGTAAACAATTTATACACACACCACATGGGGTGAAATCTGATGTAACAAATAAACAAGAATAATGAGAATAGGAATTGAAGCTCAAAGAATATTTCGTTTAAAAAAACATGGGATGGATATGGTTGCTCTTGAATTAATAAGAGAGCTCCAGAAACTAGATAAAGTTAATGAATATTTCATTTATGTTCGTCCTGATGAAGATTCAACTTGCATACAGGAGACAGATAATTTCAAGATACGGTTAATTAATGGGAATTATGCTTTGTGGGAACAGATATATCTTCCTCAAGCTATTAAGAATGATAATTGTCAGTTGTTGCATTGCACCAGTAATACTGCTCCGATATTTGTTTCAACTCCGCTTATTGTTACTTTGCACGACATTATCTATATGGAAAAGAGCATTAAAAATACTCTTTTTGGAAAAGGGACCAACTATCAAAAGTTTGGTAATTTATATAGACGATTAGTTGTTCCTAAAATAGTTAAAAAGAGTTCGAGGATAATAACTGTATCAGAATTTGAGAAAAGAAGAATTGCGAAGCTATTTAATCTGAGTGATGCTAAAATTAAAGCAATTTACAATGGAGTAAGTGTTTATTTTAAGAAGAATAATGATCAAGTGGAACTTGAAAGAGTAAAAACTAAGTATAATCTTCCTGATAAGTATTTCTTTTTCCTTGGCAATACCGATCCTAAGAAGAACACAAAAGGTTTATTACAAGCACTTGCAATTTACTATCGCAAAAGTGGTGATGCAACTCCTTTGGTTATTCTTGATTTGAACAGAGATTTTGTTTTAAGAACTTTACAAGAGATTAATGAAGAACATTTGATAGATAAATTGTTCTTAACCGGTTACATCCCGAATACAGATTTACCTTCTATCTATACGCTTTCGTGTCTATTTCTCTACCCTTCGTTAAGAGAAAGTTTTGGCATCCCGATGTTGGAGGCAATGGCTTGTGGAGTTCCGGTAATTACTTCCAATACATCTTCTATGCCTGAGGTTGCGGGTGATGCTGCTTTATTGACTGATCCTTTTAAGCCGGAAGAAATAGCTGATGCCATGATTGAATTGCTAAATAATATATCTTTACAAAATAGTCTTATTGAAAAGGGATATATCCAATCAGCAAAGTTTACCTGGAAGGCGATGGCTACTCAAATGCTATCAGAATATAATAACATTATTAACACTAACATTTAAAACTTAAGCCTTATGCATTCATTTCGTGAAACATTGTATTATTTTTGGAAGAAAGTAGCTGAAAAGCAAAGAAGACAACATTTCTTAACTGAGATTTATGAGATTGATATGGAACGTTTCAATAATTGTAAAGAGCGTAAAGATCCATCTCAAATAAAGAAAGAGATGAATATCTTACAAAAGTATTGGGGATGTAAGCCCTTACATTATTACTATCATGATTTTTACAGGAAAGATTGTAAGGTTACAATTGAGGAGATGAAGAAGTTTGTTCCTGATTATTTTATCTATAATCTTTTCTATCCAAGGAGTTTTAAAGATTATGGCATATTATGTGAGGATAAAGGTCTTACTTATGCAATCCTTAAAGGTTACAACCTTTCGCAGCCTAAAATGATCTTCCGTTTTGATGATGGAAAGTTCTATGATGAATTCAATGGACCTATTAATGGTACTATTGTTGATGAATTAATTAACGCATCTAAAGCTGAGAAGTTATTTGTAAAACCTAATCTTGGAATGGGTGGCAAAGGAATCTTAATCTTTAATAAGAAGGATCAATTATTCATTAATGAAAAAGGTGTAAAACTCGAATATAATTTACTTAAAAAAGAAGTAAATGAAGGTTCGTATGTGGTGCAGGAAGGGATGATACAAAGCGAAGAGATGAACAAACTCTATTCGCATTCTGCTAATACTTATCGCATGGTAACTGAGTGTGTAAATGGTGAAGCTAAACTTGTATTTTCATTATTACGAATGGGTAGCGGAGGCAAACAAGTGGACAATGCTAGTTCAGGGGGATTGTTTATTAAAATAGATCCTGAAACCGGCAAGATGGCTGAGTATGCTTATACTAAATATCATACTATCCATTATGAGCATCCTGATACTAAGTTTGTTTATAAAGATGCAAAGTTTTCTAACTGGGAAGAGGTGAAAGATTTTGTGCTTATAGTAGCTACTAAATTCAGAGATATTAAGTATTTAGGTTGGGATATTGCTGTGTCGGACAAAGGTCCTGTTGTTATCGAAATTAACAATGGCCCGAGTTTAAATCTTATTCAGGATTGTTATGGTGGGATTAGGGATGTACTTAAAATTAATCCTAAAGAGTGGTGGTACAACTCCAAATACACTATTAAAGAATTATAAATCAATTTTAATATTGCTTCATAAAATATATATTAGATAATAATTTAAAATATAAATCAAGTTAGAAATAATAAATAATACGAAAACATTATGCATACAATAAGAGAAGACTTTTATTTTTTAATGAAAAAAGCAGGTGAGAGAAGCAGAAAGCAAGAATTTGAAAAGAATTTTTACGGGGCTGCTATTATGCGATTTAATGAATGTAAAGATAGAAAGCCAGCTAGTCAAATAAAGCAGGAACAAGCTATATTACAAAAACATTGGGGTTGTAAACCGCTACAATATTACTATTACAGTTTTTACAGAAAAGATTGCGTGCTTACTATTGAAGAAATGAAAAAGTATCTTCCTGATTATTTTGCATATTATCTATTCTTTCCAAGGATTTCAAAAGATTATAGTATTGTTTGTGAGGATAAGGGATTATCTTATGCTACTTTAAAAGGATATAATATTGCACAACCAAGAATGATTTTCAGGTTTGATTTCGATCAATTTTATGATGAGTATAATGGTTATATAACTAGTACAAAAGTAAACGAAATCATTAACGAAAGTAAAGCAAATAAGATATTTGTTAAACCAATAATGGGTACCGGAGGTAAAGGGATATATGTTTTCAACAAAAAAGATACTTATTTTTATGATGAAAATAATGTAAAACTAGATCATGCTTATTTATTAAAAGAAGTGAATGATGGTTCATATATTGTGCAGGAAGGTATTTTTCAGAGCGATGAGATGAGTAATATATACCCACATTCAGTTAATACTTACAGAATGTTTACTGAATGTGAGAATGGTAAGGCGAAATTACTTGTTTCATTATTAAGAACAGGTTCGGGTGGCAAACAAGTTGATAATGCAAGCAGTGGTGGCTTATATCTAAAAGTTGATCCAATAACAGGAGTGATGTCTGATTTTGCTTATTCTAAAAACCATGTTAAGTTTTATGAACATCCTGACACCAATTTTAAATTTAAAGATTCAAAACTATCAAATTGGGAAGAAGTTAAAGAGTATATATTAATTGTAACTCAAAAGTTTAGAGATATTAAATATTTAGGTTGGGATGTTGCGTGCACTGATAATGGGCCAATGATAATTGAAATAAATCATTGTCCGGATATAGAAATAATGCAGGATCATTATGGTGGTCTTAGAGATATGTTGCATATTACTAATCCTAAAGAATGGTGGTATAGTTCTAAGTTTACTATAAAAGATTTATAATTATTGTTTTTATTTATCTAAACTAAGTTAATTATGATTAAAGGAAAAGATTTTGTAATCACAGGACTTCAGGCATGGGACACTCCTATTGGTAGCAATTGCAAGAATATAGCCGAAGAAATATCTAAGAATAATAGGGTGCTGTATGTTAATTTTCCTCTTGACAGATTGACTGTTTTAAGGCAAAAGAAGGACCCCTCTATTATAAAAAGGCTTAATATTATTAAAGGAAAACAAGATTGTTTTGAAAAGATTAACGACAACCTTATTGTTTTTTATCCCCGAATAATTATTGAATCAACTAGTAAGATTCCCTTTAACTTTCTTTTCAAAATCATTAATAAATATAATAATAGGAAGCTTGCCAAAGAAATTCAATATGCTATTGATGAAATAAAACTTAACAATTTCTATCATTTTAACGACAGTGATATCTTTAGGAGTTTTTACATAAAAGAGCTCTTAAAGCCTGCTATGAGTATCTATTATATAAGAGATTATCTTATAGAAACTCCTTACTGGAAACGACATGGCAAATACATGGAGCCTTTGTTGATTGAGAAGTCTGATCTTATTGTTACTAATTCTCTTTTTTATGCTGATTTTGCACTTAAGTACAACAGCAACTCGCACATGATTGGGCAGGGATGTGATTTAAGTCTTTTTAACGACGAAGATAATAGTATTAAAGTTCCTGACGACATTGCAAGTGTTAACAAGCCTATTATCGGGTATATGGGCTTCCTTACCGAGGGTCGTCTGGATATTGAATTGCTTATTAAAATTGCTGAAGCTAAGCCCGAATGGAGTATTGTATTAGTGGGACCTGAGGATGATGGGTTCAAGAACTCTGCTTTACATAAATTGCCCAATGTGCACTTTTTAGGTAGTCGCAATATGAGCGAATTGCCTGCTTATATCAAAGGATTCGACATAGCTATTAATCCCCAAAGGTTAAATATATTTACTGTTGGCAATTATCCCCGCAAAATTGACGAGTATCTGGCAATGAGCAAGCCTACCGTAGCTACCATGACTAAAGCGATGGAATATTTTGCTGATTGTACCTATTTAGCTAACAATTCGGATGAGTATATTACTTTAATTGAAAAAGCTTTAGCAGAAGATAATTCTGAAAAGCAAAAGCATCGTAGAGAGGTTGCCAAAACGCATTCGTGGGTTAATAATGTGAAGCTTATTTATGAAGATATTTTAAATACGGAGAAAAAAGGCTTTTAGATGTTTAGACTATTAGGAAAACAATTATGAATTATGAATGAATTCAATGTAATTAATTGTTTAAACATATAAAAAAAAGACCTTCATCATATTAATGATGAAGGTCTTTTTTACGAATTCAGTTTTCAATTCATAATTAATTTACCTCACTCTTATTTCGAACCAAGGAGTCCATTCTCCTTTTTTACCATTAGTAAACACAGGTTGAGTTCTTACCAAATATAATGCACCTGATACAAACCCACTTGATGTGTCATTAGAAGTAGGCAATACAGGAAAGTCTTGAACAGCTCCCCAAACATCGCCCGTTTTCATCATTCCTTCTACATTGTAGAATTTAGTTTTTAAGAAAGCTTTTAATATAAATAACAACACTCCTAGGATGTTAGTATTATATACATTAATAAGCGCTTTTTCAGCTTTAGCAGGTGTCTTATAAGATTCATAACCTAGTAGTTCAAACAATTCAGCATTATCAGTATCATTTGCTACTGTTTCAAAATATACACCATTAACGTAAGTACCATCTTGTAATTCTATCATGGTTTTTTTAAAAGTAATTTTCGCAACATTATCTCCTCCTTTCCATAGATTATAGTTGGTTTCAGCTTTTATTGCCAGAGCTGTTTTATCTACAAATGACATTGGAGCATCGGGAACTAACAATGTATGCAGTTTTTGTTTATCGGCAGTACTTTTGTGCCATTCTATTTTTTCAAGATGTGTCCCATCAGGCACAGTCTTTTTATTTTTGTATTTTAATGCCATATATAATTGCATTTTAAATTATCTAACATAATTACTTAAATAACGCTGACATCATTGCGTGGGCTTTGCCCGAAGCTATCTCGTTTATTTTTATTAATTAGATTGCTTTCCCGCACGTGCGGGATTCGCGATGATGCTTACAACTTTTTTTCAAAGCACTCCTAAAGAGTACTATGAATTATTTGCCAACCACAGTAATTGTTTCGTAATTCGAAAGGAAAGTATCTTTTTTTGTTAAGCACTTAGTAAGATCTTTTAGTTGTTTTTCTAATTTCTCATTAAAACAATCCAATAATTCGTTATAATGATGTTTACAATCGTTAACAAAGCCTTTACAATCGTTAACATAACCTTTGTAATCGTTAACAAGACCTTTATAATCGTTAACATATCCTTTATAATCGTTAACATAACCTTGATAGTCGTTAATAAGACCTTGATAATCGTTAACAAGACCTTGATAATCGTTAACAAGACCTTGACAACGGATATTACCGTTACTTAAGTCTTTTTGAAGATTGTTATAAAGATTAAAACAATTGTTTTGTTGTGAGTTATGATTTATGATAGGAGTTAACTTGCTGTTTGTACAAATTCCGCAGGTTGATGAGCCGTGGCTTGCTTGAATATAATTCTTACTATTTGTACAATCTGTCATCATTTCTTTTAAAGTTTAGATACTTATTTAAGAACTCTTATTAATGTAAACGTTTTATATTGACAAAAGTTTCAACAATGTTTCACAAATAAATCGTTAAAATACAAAAGCATTCCCGTAAAGGGTATAGAACAAACCGTTATGATACTAACAAATAAAATTAAAACCGAAATTATTATTAAATAAAATAAATTCTTCTTTATTAATTAAAACATATTACAATGTAGGATTCTCAAATATGCTTTTGTTAAACCAATTCTTTATAATCCATTTCAATGCATTGTAATAAGCTGTTAAATTCTTAAAATCACCTTTAATAAAATAAACCAAAGTATTTTTAGGTATCGATACAAAGGTTTGGTAAATAACTGCCAGCATCAAATTAAAACCAGTGACATGCCTGCGCATATACAACCATCTGGAACGGTTTATATAATAAGTCTTTAATGGACTAAATCTACCTGTTGAAACGGACTCTTTGTGATAGATTAACGAATTGTGTACATAATAGATCTTGTAGCCGGCTTGTCGTGTACGAAAACACCAATCCAGTTCTTCGTAGTAAAGGAAATAGATATCAGCCATCAAGCCAACCTTCTCAATCACTTCGCGCCTAAGCATCATAGCGGCACCATGCGCATAAGCTTGTTCGGTATCCATATTATATTGCCCATTATCAACTTCGTTAAAACCAATACCTTTGCTGCGGATAGTGAGGAGATTGATAGGCGATATACCACAATATTGTAACAACTGTGGGGAATCAAAAAACTTAATCTTAGGACTAACAATACCAATAGTAGGATCGTTTTCCATCTTAGCTACCAATGGTTCGAGAAAGCCCGGAACAACTTCGGTATCATTATTAAGCAACATAATATATTTACCTTTTGCCTGGCGAATACCTAAGTCGTTGCCACCCGGAAAGCCAAGATTCTTTTCGCTCTGGATAAAAACAACCTCAGGATACTTTTGCTTAATAATAGCCGGATTGTCGTTAGGAGAAGCATTATCAACAACAATCACCTCCACATTAGGATAAGTAACCTTTCGCATACTTTCCAACATGGCACAGGTAACCTCAGGATGATCATAATTTATTGAAACAATAGAAACAAGAGGTAAATTTGAGTTGTTATCCATAATAAAAAAAATTTAGTTTTGATTTAATATATCATCCATATTATTTTGCTCTTCCATCTCTTTCTTAAGGTCCTTTTGATGTTGAGAATATCCTGCATAAAACCCTATAGGAGTAAACAGAACCAATCCAATAACTATAAAAACTATTACACCTTCCATACTGAATTATTGTGAAGTTAATAGCTTATTCTGTAACAACTTTTCTTTTTCATCATGCTCCAACTGCTTCTCTAAATTAACACCTAAAAAGATATATGCCATGCTTGTAAACAACAAAATATGTGTTGGAAACTGACCTAGATACATATTGCTGTAACTTGCAGCAATAATACCAAACATACAACAAAGCAACACTCCTAATTTGGCTATTAACTCTTTGTTTTTAAGCCTAAACATAACGATATAAATACTTTTACCTAATATATAAAAGAGAATAAATAAATGCAGAAACAAACCAACGATACCACATTCGGCCCATATCATAACAAACCAACTATCAGTGGCAATATTGGCAAGGTATCCATAAGGAACAAATTTTTGCGCTCGATTACCTGCATGACCTACTCCACCTCCTATAGGACGGTTTTTTAAATAAGCTGCAAATTTCCTTTGATTCAATAACCTAAGATTCATTGATGCATCATCCTTTGGATTAAAAGCAGTTCGCATTCTATTTATCTGATAATTGTCGTTTGCAATAGTTGTAAATTTAAAAAAAACAAAAACAGAAGCTAATACAAACCCCCCAACGATTATGATTTTGATATTTTTTTTAAGAATAATGTATAAAGCAAAACCTGCTAAAGGTACTGCAATTGCACCTCTTGTTCCAGAAATCATCATACTATATAATCCGGTAAGACCAACAATTAACCAAAATATTTTCTTCTTATAATTCTTTGTATTAAAATATAATAAAATACCAAGTACACCACTTTGTCCTTGTGATGCACCAAATTGACTTGCATCTGTAAAGAATGAAAATATTCTTAATTTGCCCCATAAAACATGTGTTTGGTATGCGCCATCATCTAACCATTTTTGTTCCCAAAAATCAGGTTTTAAATATAATTGTTGAATCCCTTTTAAAAATGCAAGTATGGTCATTATACCCCAAATATACATAAATAGATCCAGATATTTAGGTTTATTGAATATCAGATAAACTAGTGGAATAACCATTATCATATACAAAGCCTCTCCCCTCATTGACGAAAACCAGGCTTCAGTACTCACAGCTTCGGGGTTAGCTATCTCCATTACAATGTATCCAAACCATATTAGTGATAAATAAACTAGGTCGTTTTTTAAAGGTTTGAAATCAACTTTAGTATAGAAATGATTAAAAAAATATGCAAGAAATAACAATAATAAATAGATATCCAATACATAGCCAATTGTAATGGGGATATATCTTGTTAGTCCTAACAGTGTAAAATCAATTACAATTAGAACCGTCATCGCAAATGCAGCATTAACAAAAATCTTATTAACAAATAACAATAAAATTGGTATAGCTAAAAGCGCAAATGCGAGAGTAACACCACTTAAAACAAGTATGAAACCAATAAGAGCAGCAGTAAGAATAAAGCCGAAAATAACATAAGGCTCTGTTAGTATATTAGTACCTACTTTATTACGAAATGGATTTGTTTCCATAAATTAGTATTATTGCTTATGCGATTTAGCTAATATTTTATTATAAAGTAAAATAGAATTACTTTTATAAAAATAGAACCCTGATTTAAATATCATTTTGTAGTTAACATCAACTTCCTTTTTAAGGAAATTAAAACCAACTACTAAACCAATAACAGTAAAAATAATAGATGCTATGGCAACAAATAATAAAACGTACTCAACTTGTATATTAGGAAATAAAGAGGGAATATAAAAGACAGCTAAAATATCACCAATAATATTAGCTATAACCATAACTAATATCTTATAAAAGTTCTTTTTAGGTTTGTTAAGGCTTTGAAGTGCAACACCTGTAAAACGATCAATAGGCAACATGATACCATAAATAATAAAAGCAATCATTACCCACGACAAGCCTTGTAAATGACTGACAAACTTACTGCCACCTAAGATGAGAATAAAATATTTATTTAAAAGAATACTAAAAAAAGCAACTATAATAAACAAAACAGTAATACTGCCTGTATAAGAATAAAATATCTTTTTGAATTCTTTGTAATCTTTCTCTATACTTGCTTTTGAAAGCTTAGGAAAAGCAGTTGATACAAAACTTCTTAAAGGTATCTCAAGAAGTTCGAAAAACTTCATAGGAATAGCATATAAAGCTATTCCAATTGGCCCACAGAAAACACTAAAAGAGAGAATATAACTATCAGCACTTTTAAGCATACTCGATGCAACATGACCTAGCATAGAAAATTTACCGTAAGCAAGAATTTCATTTACCCTGACTTTAGATATGTATCTAATAAACTTAATACCAGACCAACCTTTATAAATACAAAATAAAGAAGTTATAACATTTGTAAGTAGATAAACCCACAAAATATCAATGACAACTATTTTGCTCCCTTCAATAATATAAACTACAAAAATACTTACAAGAAATGAACCAATATTAAAGAATCTAATCCAAAAGATGTTTCTAAAATCTAACTTAGCCTGAAGAATAGTAGTTGCATAATTCCAAGGCAAAGTTGATAAAGCAAATAATGGATAGTAATAGAAGAAGATATCGTAACTATATGCTTTAATTCCTGTAGGGAACAGTAAAACTATAATCCATAATATAATACTTATAGCAATGATAGTTAATATACCAACAAACCAACTTGATCCAATAAAGTATTTCTTATCCTTTTCTTCAATCGATGACATGAATCTGACAGTAGCCTCTCTTGTTAAACCTAAACGTAGCAAATCAATCATGCTGGCAGGAGTTGTAAAAAGCACCCATCTACCATAGTCACCTAAATTTAATATCCTTATTAATATCATAAACGATATTAAATTCATAACAGATGCAGAAAGATTGCCTGCTAAAGAAAGGAAATTGTGATTCTTAACAATTTTTTTGAGGAAATATATCATTTACTCTATATTATATCGTTCGTGAAATTGAAGCTTAATTATTTTTTTTAGTATTCTTCTTATTCTGGATCTTTTCTTAGGAATTTCGCCTAAAATTGATTCCATATGATATAGTTCAACACCATTTAAGATAGATAATATTTTATTTTTAGAAACTTCTTTAAAAACATTTAATACATTAGTATCAGCCTTGCTCCAACTCCTATTAGCTCTACAAATAAGTATGGATAAATTAGCTTCATGAATTATATCTGAAGGATAAGAAATATTTAAAATAGGGGGTATTTCAATAAATATATATTTTATATCATCATGTTTAGGAATATAATTTTTATCTAGTAATTCAGTAATATTTTTTATTTCAAAGAAATTACTATCCACATTATAGGTATAATTATCATTATGGTCTGAATGATTCTGAGTTTTATCATTGTTATTATTGTCATGAAAATATTTTAGACAAAGAACTTTATCTCCAAATTCTCTAAACTTATTTGTAATTTCATCTATGATAATTGATTTCCCTTCTTTTTTTCTTGTGCTAAAGAAAACTACTAAATTTGGTTTTGTTAAAACAGTATCAACATTATTTATTTTCAACTTTAGGTTTTGAGAAATCATTTCAATTGATCTATTTGTCACATATTTAAAATCAATGGAATTACTCTTTTTATCAGCAAACAATAAAGGATAGATCCCGGCAAGTTTAATTTTAATAAGATTTTCAAGTCTCTCTGCAGTTTTAATTGTAGAATCAAAATATTCAACTAAAATTAATGAAAATAGAATTATAATAAAACCAACAAGACCGGCTATAATAACAAATATCTTTCTTTTAGAAGCTTTGGGTTCTATCGGAAGAAATGGTTGATCAACAATTTTTAACGAGGAAGATAGTTCAACGTTTTGTTGTTTAAGTTTTGCAAGGGTTAAGCTATGTAACAACTCTAAATATTCACTTTCAGTAATACCAATTTTTCTTTCTATCCTTTTTAAAGTAGCGCCCATTGGAGCAAAAAGAGAATAAATAAACCCAAATTCTATTTTTCTTTTTAATAGAACATCTAGACTAGCTTTAGTTTCTTCTTTTTTTATAGAGTTCGTAAGCCATTGAGATAGTAATTCTTTTATTGGTAACCCTTCTCTACTTCTACCATATAAATATAATTGATCAACATCATCATTTAACTGTTTTTTTAAAGTTTCTGATTCATTTTTTAAGTTCTTTAATGCATCGTAATCTTTTATTGAATTATTCTCATTATAAATTTCCGTTAATGAGATTCTTGAATTTATTGCTGAAAGCTTATTGCTTTTTCTAAGAATTTCTTCGCTTTTAAGATAAATTTTATCTTTATCTGTTAATTTTCGATCGAGTTCTGATAAAGCTGATTTTGCAGCAGCATAATCCATTTGTAACTTTTGAATATCTACATCTAAATTCTCCTTTTTACCTGCAATTTCTTTTGTTTGTTCGTAATAATTAATAATCTTATTACTTTTATTAAATTCAAGCAATTCATCTTCTGAAACTTTCAAATTATTACTAGTGCGATTTACTTGTTCCTCAAAATATCTAACAACATCATCTGTTTGAACTGCTTTTAAATTTTTAAAATTTTCAGTAAAATACTTGCTAATAAATATTATCGTTTGTAAACAAATTCCAGGATCATCACATTCATAATCAATTTGAACCAAATCACTACTTTGAATTCTTTTAGCAGATATATTTGCAAGAGCAGCTAAACTATAATGTGGATTTTTTGAATTTAAAAGGGTATAAATAAAATTAGATTCGTTTTTGAAACAATAATTATACAGGTTATTATAAGTTTTTTCAAAACTTTTCTTATTAACCAACGCTATAACATCAGGTGTAACTATAAAATGAAGTTCTTTATAAGATTCTTCAGATATATATATACAAGTATCTTTATTTAGCATTAAATGTTGCGCAAGTAAGCTAATACCTACTTTTTGTAAAGTTTCTCTTGATTTTATAATATTTAACAAATTATCAAATGCAGTACTTAAACCAAAATAATCTAATTTTGATGAATTACCTGTAGATTCTATATTATAACCCGAAGCTATACCAGTATATATTACAGTTGATGATGAATACGCTTTTTTCTCTTTAGTAGTTAGAAAAAAAACAGTCGTTGACATAATAATAGGAACTATTATTAATAGTAGTATATTTTTTGAAATTAATTTAAAAAACTGAATAATATTCATATTAGTTTTATTCTATAATTTTTAAATTAGCAAATCTAATTCCAGTTAAATCCTGTAATAATGTATATGCTATCATAAATTCACTAAAATAAGTATCTGCCTGAATTTGAGTTTTAAGTTTCATATCTCTTAAAGATGCTAATTCACTGATGCTTATTTCACCTTGAGAAAATTCCTTTTCAGCCATCACAGTTTGAGTTTGAGCATCAATTAATGCTAAATGTGATAATTTTAGTTCTTTTTGAAGTAAAATAAGTCCATAATATTGAGTGATTATTTGCTTTCTTATAACTAGTTTTTCATTTTCAGTTGTATAATAAGACTCTTCATATAGTATTTTATTTATTTTCATTGCGTTTTTTTGTTCAATAATGTCAAATAAGGAGTATCTAAGTGATGCTCCAACACCATAATATGAGGTGGACGTTTGTGATGTAGCATTAAGTAATGAATTAACACTACTTGAAGAGTTGCTTAAAGAAAAGACATCAGTATTACCGTAATTATAATAGGTCTGAAATCCAACACCTTTCAATAGGTTTCTTTTTGTTGTAGTTATTACAGATTTTCTATATGACAATTCAGCCTGTTTTGCTTTCATTGAGGGTGAATTTAACGCTGAATCTATTAGTATTGATAGCGGAGGGATTATATTAACAATATCAGTCGAAATAGGATCAATTAATGTTTGTTTGTCAGTATTTTGTGAATATGATTTAAAATACATTAACATAAAACAAAATATTGCAAAAAATAAAAATAAATATCTTTTAATTAATTTCTTTGACATATTCATTGATTTATACATTTTCCTTTTGAATAAATATTTTAAAGGTGCGGAATATAAGTTTAATGTCACCCCAAAATGAGTTGTTATCAGCATATTCATTATCGAGTTTAAAACGCTCTTCCTCTGACATAATTCCATCTCTTCCTCTTAATTCAACTTGCCATAAACCTGTTAAACCAGCAGCAGCTTGAAAACGTTTTCCCCAACCTTGTTTTGTGATTGCTTCTGCTTCTGTTACAGGTAAAGGTCTATTTCCTACTATTGACATATCACCTTTTAGTATATTAAATAACTGTGGTAATTCATCAATACTGGTATTTCTTATAAACTTTCCAACCTTAGTAATACGTGGGTCATCTTTAATTTTTAAAAATGCTTTTTTAGCATTTCTTTTTTTAATAGCTATATATTCACACATTTTATCACCATCATAATACACAACTGGAGAACAATACTTACCTTCTTCTAGTTGAGAACATCTTGGACATATAGCTTCTATTTCATCAGCTTCGTATATATTTAAATGTTCAACTTCTTTAATTCTATTATCTGCGTTAGCATACATCGAACGGAATTTATAAAAATTAAAGACGTTATAATTAGAACCAACACGTTTTGAAATATAATATACTTTACCCTTTGATTCTAAACGAATAGCAATTACTACAAAAAGTAGTATAGGAGATAAAATTAATATTGTACCTCCAGCAACAATTATGTCGAAACACCTTTTTAAAAATGGCGTTTTATAAGGTTTTATATCTGATTCTTTTTCGATTAATTGTAGATGTTTATATTCTTTTTTAAATGTTTTGAGAAAGCTAATTCTCTCATAAAGATTATAAACATCAACAGGGAATGAGTAGTAATCATCTATTCCTGTATTAAATGCAAATCTTCTTAATGTAAAATCAAATTTATTAGTAACTAAAATAAAAGGGATATTTACAAAATTAGTAGCCGATTTAATTTCCCTAAAGAAATCAAATCCATTCATCCCTGGAATGTAAATATCGCAAATAACAGCATCAATCTCTAAATTATTTACTACTTTATGACCTATTTCTTTTTTATCATAAAAAATTGTAAAATCATTATCAGTAAGCCAATTTATTGCAAGCAATCCATTCTTCCTTGTTATAATTTCAAATTTATCTTCTGCAAATTTCAGCTGTTCGATAAAACTATTTTCATCGCCTACATAAAGAATCTTAAACTTAGGACTACTTTCTTCCATTGTTGTTGATTATTAGTTGCCTCTTCTTTCTAAATAAATATCTCTTGATTGTAATCGACGCTTTATTCTAGCAATAATTTCTTTTGGATTGAATGGTTTAATAATATAATCATCAGCTCCAATTTCAAAACATTTAATTTTATCCTTGCTTTCTTCCTTTCCTGAAAGCATGATTAAAGGAATATCATCGAAGAATCCACTACTTCTTACTTTTTTTACAAATTCAAAACCATCCATTACAGGCATTTCAACATCACAAATAATCAGATCGGGCAAATTACCCGATTGCATCCAATATAAAGCTTCTTTACCATTACTCATAGTGGTAATTTCAAATTCTTTATTAAAAGTATTCTCAATAATGAAACGTATGCTTTTTTCATCATCTATTGCCAGTATTTTCTTCATAATGTAATTTATAATGCTTGTTTTATTTAATTTAGTCTTTAAACTATATACAAAACCTAATCAACAAAAATACTATTAATGTTGAAAGTAACGACAAGGAAATAGAAAAGTAATAAACAAACGATAGTTAATAAGTTTTAGTATATCTTTTTAATAATTGCTAGTATATCAATTGGTTAATATTAATATTTTAATAATTATGAAAATAATAAATCAATTTGCATATATATAAATAAAAACAAGAGTCAAATAACAACTTATTTCCTTTCAGTTTTAATTGTGATTCAAATATATTAATAAGAAATTCTTTATATACTAAACTAGTTTCATTAATAATTCAAATCTAAAAGTTCAATCACCACATTACACTCATAAAGGATAACTTAGAAAGTTAAAAGCACATATTTTTCATTACAAAGTAACTATAAACGTTTGTTATCCATTATCTTTTGAATCTCAATTACCTCATCTCTATATTTAGCTGCTTGTGTAAAATCTAGTTCTTTTACTGCTTTTTCCATGTTCTTTTTCGAAAGACTTAAACTCTTCTCAAGTTGCTTTTTACTCATATATTTTAAAATTGGTTCAGCAGCAATGCTTATAGCATCACTCTCAATATAAGGCTTAGGCGAAGATGCATTGCCTTGCGCAGAGCGTGTAAGGCTTGCATTAGTTAACTTGGTAATTTGAGTAGGAGTAATATTATTTTCGATATTATATTTTATCTGCTTTACTCTTTTTCTATCAGTTTCGTCAATGGTTTGTTGCATCGAAGCAGTAATTTTATCAGCATACATAATAACTTTGCTGTTAACATTACGAGCTGCACGTCCTGCAGTTTGTGTAAGCGAACGTTCGGAACGTAGAAACCCTTCTTTATCTGCATCTAATATTGCAACTAGAGATACTTCGGGCAAATCAAGACCTTCTCTTAAAAGATTAACACCAATCAACACATCAAATGAACCTGCTCTTAAATCATGCATAATCTCTATTCGCTCAAGCGTTACAACTTCTGAATGGATATACCTGCATCTTATCCCAAGATTAGTCATGTACTTTGATAACTCCTCAGCCATCCTTTTGGTTAGAGTAGTTACAAGAGTACGTTCACCTTTAGCAGTTGTTTTCTCAATTTCATCAAGTAAATCATCAACCTGATTGGAGCTTGGACGAACATCAATTATAGGTTCAAGCAATCCTGTAGGCCTTATCAATTGCTCCACTACTATCCCCTCAGACATTTGCAGTTCATAATCAGCAGGAGTTGCACTTACATATATAATTTGGTTGATCATCGACTCAAATTCGTCGAATTTCAAAGGCCTGTTGTCCATTGCAGAAGGCAATCTAAAACCATATTCAACAAGATTTTGCTTACGCGAGCGATCGCCACCATACA
>JBAXLO010000055.1:0-23096 GCA_037134755.1 Bacteroidota bacterium
TAAAGATGGTCTAAGGACATGGTTGGATGTGAACCACCACATTGTAACACTTTAACACTATACATCTATGGAATAATGTTCGCATAGTTCTCCTTATTTAAGGCTCCATTTTATTAATATGGAACTTTATAATTAAATTATAAACATTTGCTTCTTTTACTTCTTTTATATATTTGGCATACTTGTATGGCTCTTGTTCAAAAATTTCATCACTACAAAGTTCCTTTTCTATCTTCTCTAGCCATATTTCATTCTTCTTTCATGCTATTGCAGATTAGTTTAGTTATCCAGTGCTTACATCTTTTCAGCCAAATTTTATTTTTATTTTACAATCTAATTATTTTTATATATAGTTTAATATATTTTTTTAATAATTAAATAGATTTTATTTATGATATAATTTATATTATTTACATATTAATATATTTATATTATAATTTAAATAATATTATTTATAATTAGAATTTAAATATTATTAATTTAATTTAAATACATATATGCTATCTATGACATATTGTATGCAAAATTGTCATTATTAAATGCAATCTGTTAATATCGACATGAACCCAAAGTGTGGCATTATGCAATTTGAAACGTTTTATAAACTAATAATTATAAAGTATTTGCTTAGACACAACTCACGTAAAACAAATGATACGTATTAATTACCAACACGTAATACTTATATACAGCTTTGATAAACAATAAGCATATAAATATAAAATGGTATGTAAAGGACGTAAATATTTTTACTGTTGAATTGTGAGAAAAGAAATATCAGCCTTCATAATCGAAGTAATGAAGGCTGGAAATGAATATTTAATGATTACAAGTATGCCCATCGCCTTCTGAATGATGTTCATGTTGAGCACAACTTACACCATTGTCAGTGATTTTGCCATCTACAAAAAGCTGAACTACCTCTAATGCATTGCCCGAACAACCTCTGATAACTTGAATGCCCCAAGTATTTAGTACATTAATTGCACCTCCACCAATACCACCTGCAAGCATTATCGTGACGCCTTTGTCAGCTAATACTCCGGCAATATTTGATTTGCAACCGCAACCTTGTTCCGACTTGATTGTATCTAAATCTACTATTTCATTATTATTAGAAATAGTGTAAACTCCATAAAATTCGCAATGACCAAAATGATCATCTACCTGGTTGTTTATGGTAACCGGAATAGCTATTTTTTTCATTATATTATTGATGTTACTACATTAAAAACTGGTGGATTTGCAATAGTCATTTTTACTTTGCATAAATCTGCTGCATTTATTACTGCTGCTTTATATTTTTCCGGGAAATCAGCAGGTAATTTAATATCTAACGAAATATTTTCGGGCAAACCGGTTTGCTTGTTGTAAGTTGCTGTTTGAATAATCTTCATATTCTCCGTAGAAATATTCCGCTGATCGCAGAAAAACTTAACATAAATACCGGCACAAGTACCGATGGATGCTAAAAACAATTCGAAAGGTGTAGGTGCTGAATTTTCACCACCAGCATTTACAGACTGGTCAGTTCTTAACACATGACCGTTTAAATGAGCAGTAATTACTTTACCGCCGTCAAAAGTTATTTCCATTTTAATTTTCTTTATTATTATTATTATTTAAATTTATAAGTTCAGTTGTTCCAAACACTTTACAATTCTTACATTTTATATGATTTTCTATACCTTCAATAAGTTTATGACACTTTGAACAGCGATACCAATCTTTATCAAATTGATAATTGCCTCCTTCAATTTCAATTGCCTTACCTTCAACAAATGCTTTAACAATTGTTTTTATGGCTTTATTATATATACGAGTCAAAGTAGGACGCGAAACATTCATTTGTTCTGAAGCTTGCTCTTGTGACAACATTTCATAATTAACTAATCTAATACATTCAAATTCTTCAAGAGATAAATTTATAGTTTCAATATCACATAATGGAATACCATAAGGTTTGTAACCTTTCATTTTTGGAGGTTGACATATTGTTCTGTTTTTCTGTGGTCTTGCCATGATTGATTAATGATATTTACTATTCCAATTAGAAATTTTTTGCAAAAGTAATGAACATACGTTCATAATCCAAATATATTATCTACTTTTGCAAAAAAATAAATCACAATGCAAGAAAGAATTCTAAAATCAGAAACCAGACAATTTAAAGCTATATTCCCATGCACACTAAACGAGCATGACACCTTGTTTGGTGGCACTGCAATGCAATGGATGGACGAAGTTGCATATATAACCGCTATACGATTTACAAAAACTAAAATGGTTACCGTTTCTGCTGACAATATTCAATTCATAATACCTATTAAAGCAGGTACTATTGTTGAAATTATTGGAAGAGTTCATAAAGTTAAAAACGTTAAGATAGAAATTCTTGTTGAAATATATGTTGAAGATATGTATTCAGACGTGAGACAAAAAGCCGTTGAAGCTAGTTTTACATTTGCTGCAATAAATGAGTTTAATAATCCT
Source organism: Bacteroidota bacterium (assembly GCA_037134755.1). Classification (GTDB taxonomy): domain Bacteria; phylum Bacteroidota; class Bacteroidia; order Bacteroidales; family JACABE01; genus JBAXLO01. Next base: position 2,494 of record JBAXLO010000055.1, read on the forward strand.
ACCAGAATAAATGTAGAAGAATATTCATTACAATAAGTCTAATCTTATTGTAAATTGCTTATTGATTTAATTAATTAATTTTTGAATATTTCTATTGGATTGTATTTATGTTTCCTGTCTTTTACAATTAAAGTTGTAGAAGGTGCTTTTGATTTATATGTAAACATCATATCATGCCCCATACATAAACCCATCACTATGTTTAGGTCAGTATTATTTTCTTCCAAATATTTAGCTTGTCCGGCTGGATTGCACATCACACCTTTTACATCATCACCTAAATACTCTTTTGCAGGCAATTTCCCTATCCTACAATCAATAGTATAAACTTCAAAATCGTCGGATAACATTTCTTTAAGTTGTATGGTTTCTTTATTTAATGAAATACAATTAGCAATTCCAATACGCTTAAACCCTGCTAACTTAGCGTAATTCCTAATTTCAACAATCCTATCCTTACCCATAGCAAGAGCATCTTCAGCTATTTTCATCATTTCAATGTCAGTACTATTGTACAAAGATTTTTCTTCCATGATTAGTCTTAATTTTTTACATGAACTGCTCTTGTTGGACAGAACTTAATACATTTACCACATTCAATACATTTCTCCTCATCAATTACCGGTAAACCGTAACTATCTTGAGAAATTGCCCCAATATTGCAAACACGTAAAAGTGGGCAGCGGTGATTTTGAGGGCATGACATCGGACTAATTGTTAGAGCCATTTTGGTTTTAATTTAAAGATTCTTATTAATTATTTTTATCAATTCAGCTTTTGTAAGGAAACCTTGTTTTTTGTGTAAAACTTTAGTGCCTTTATAAATGATTATTGTTGGTATACTTGTAATTTTGTTTATACTTACAATCTCCTTGTTTTGATCGACATCTATTCTTAAAACTGTTACTTTATCTTTCTTTTCAGCTTCAATTTCTTTTAAAATAGGAGCTTGTTTTTTGCATGGCGCACACCATTCGGCATAGTAATCAACAATAACTATTTTATCTGTATTCGTCAATTTGTTGAATTGAGCAAGACTCATTTCAGCTTTTGCAGGTTTATTTACTGTAGTAGTTTCGGGCAAACCTGCAGCTCGCCATTTCATCATTCCACCTGCTAGATTATATACAACATTAAATCCTTGATTACGCATTTGATTAAGAGCATTTGTGCTTCTGGCTCCACTTAGGCAATAAACAAACACAGGTTTGCTCTTATCCAGTTTATTTATTAGATTTATAAAATTGGCATCGTTGATATTTATATTAATTGCATTTTTTATATGACCTTGATTGAACTCATTAGGAGTACGTACATCTATAATTGGTGCTTTGGGTAATTCATTTATCTTTTTCTGAAAGTCTGCCGGACTTAGATTCTGTCCAAAAGAACTTAATCCAATTAGTAAAGCTATTGATAAAAATAATAGGGAAATTAATTTGTTACTTCTTGTTTTTTGAATTCTTTTCATTGTGTTTTTATTTATAGATTATTGTTTATTATATTTATTAATTGAGTTTTTGAGTGAACACCAGGTTGTTTGTAAATAACATTGCCATTCTTAAATATCATTATCGTAGGCACACTCTGAATTTGATAACGACTTGCAATCTCATTGTTTTGGTCAACATCTATCTTAATTACTTCTATTTTATCACCCATTTCCGTCGCCAGATCTTTAAGGATAGGGGATTGTGTTTTGCATGGACCACACCATACTGCATGAAAATCTACCACTACTGGTATGTTTTCGTTAATTATTGTATTAAAATTTGCTTTCATTTTATTTGTATTTAAATTATTAAACTTTGTAAGTTAAACTACCATTAGGGCAGACAGCCACACATTCTAAACATTTAGAACAAGTATAACTATCGCCGGGCTTTAAAGTTGAAGGTTTGTATAAACTATATTTTACAGGTTCCATTGCTACTATATAACATTTCTTGTCGCAAGCTCCACAACTACTACAACTATCTGTATTTAATTTTATTTTGAATAAAGAATACTTGTTTAGCCAACCTGAAACCCACGCAATAGGGCAGCCTAATTTATGGTATTGATACATTTGTTTTATCTTACCATCTTTATTCATACTCATCATTATTTCCATAATCAATCCCATAGGACACACCCATCTACAGAATACTTTCCCAAATATTAAACCACTAATAACACCAGCTAAAAGCAGCCACCAAAGTGAAATATGATATTGAGTTAATACAAAATAAATAGTTGCACCAGATACTGCAAGAATGCCAAATCTTTTGTCGACAAGTACTTTTAAAACTTTTCTCATTTTGAATTTTCTTAAACTAAATTATTCCTATTACAGATTCTACAATCCCAAATGTTTCTTTTGAAGCTTCACGTATTACCTTATCAGCAGATTCTGATAAACCAGTTACCATAGCTGCCATGTTCAATAAAGAAACATACGTTATACCATCCTCTTTTTCATAAACAGATATTCTGCATGGCATCATAATTATTGAAGCTATCCTTTCGTTATCTTTCTCTAACATAAAGCCTGAATAATCTGGTTTACATATTTCAATAACTTGAACTGGTCTCATTTCTTTTCCAGTTTTTGCAAGTGTTTGCTGAAGATTATGAACATTATATTTCATCCACTCTTTTTGAACAGAAGCTGCTGTAAGTTTCTCAACTGTTGTTTCAACATTAAAAGGACTTACATATTCAACGAAAATCTGTTTGTTATTCATAAGATATTGGTATTTTTAATCCAGTTCTTTTGCAATAGCAATAGCTGCAATAGTTCCATCTGAAACTGCTGTAGTAATCTGGCGGTATTTCTTACTAATAACATCACCTACTGCATAGATATCAGGCATGCTGGTAAGCATATCTTCATTAGTTTTGATATATCCCCAACTATCTAACTCCAGTTTATCTTTAAATAGATCAATATTAGGTTTCATGCCAATAAAAACAAAAACACCATCACTAATAAGCTTAGTAAGCTCTTTTGTTTTAAGATTTTCAACTTCTGTAATCATCTTATCACCTTCGCGAACAAATGCTCGAGGTTCGTGCTCAAAAAGAATATTTATTTTAGGATTGGCAAACAGCTTTTCTTGAGCTTGTTTGTTAGCTGTAAAAGCATCAAACTGGTGAACCATTGTAATCTTACTTGCAAACTTGCTGATAAAATCAGCTTCTTCAACAGCTGAGTTGCCACCACCAATAACTACAACTTCTTTATCACCATAATACTTGGCATCGCAGGTAGCACAATAAGAAATCCCTTTACCTTTTAATTCTTTTTCGCCCGGAACACCCATAAGATTAGGAGAAGTACCCGTTGCAATAATAATCTTCTTAGCTTTGATAGTCTCAAATTCGTCAATGATAATTTCTTTCTTTTCAAGGTTCACCTTAGTAACATCAACAGCCACTTTATAAACTGTACCACATAACTTAGTCTGTTCCGACATATTATGAGATAGCATATAACCAGGTTGAGGGTCGATAAAACCAGGGTAGTTAGAAACCTCATGAGTAGTAGAAACCTGACCTCCGGGAAGTGCAATGTCAACAAGAACAGTGTTTATTTTAGATTGACATAAATACAATCCTGCTGTTAAGCCACCAGGTCCTGCACCAAGAATAATAACATCGTATTCGGAAATACTTGGTGTAATTTGTGATTTTATTTCATTAACTCTTTCAATAGGCAGAATATTATCTAATTGGTGAATAATATCACTTCTTTTAATTCCACCTGTAAGCATATTGCCAACTTGTTTGCCATTATCAAAAAAAAGAAGAGTTGGAGAGGATTTTACACCTAACTGTTCAGCTAATTCTCTGTTATTTTGCCTGAATATTTTCAGGAATTTAACATCATCACCATAAAGTTCAGCCAAACCTTCAAACTTTGGAGCTACTGCTTCACATGGTGGGCATTCTGTTGAATAAAAATCAAGAACAACTTTGCCACCATTAATGACTTCTTGTTCAAATTCGTTTGTTGATATTTCTTTCATTGTTTTTAGTATAAATATGTTTTGTAATTTTCTATTAAGATTATTAGTCTTTATTTTCAAAATAAGCTGAAAAGCCTAATTCCAGTAATTCTTTTACAGGTCGGCAATCAGTAGTACATGCATTCCCTGTTTTGTTTTTAGCTACCGAACCACAACCGCCTCCACAAGCAAGTTGCATATTACAGTTGTTGCATTCTGTAATAGTTGTAACATCACGATTTTCCCATGTATTTATCATATCTTCTTTACGAGTAACTTCGGGATAGAAACTACCTAAAGCTTCACCGGGTTTCCCAACAGTTGCAGTGCACGAATAGATTTGACCTGTATAATCAAAAGCCCATTCAGTTTTGCAAGCAGGACAGGAATCAAATAAAGGATCAGGAAGACTCTCGTTTTCGGAAAGGAACTTAGAAATTGAATAAGCAGGTTTGTAAAATTCAAGAAAGTATGGGTGTTCTTTTACAAGCTTATAAATTGTTTCGTAAAGAGAAATTCTACTAAAAAGTTTTTCGGAAGTTGCCTGACAATGGTGCAATTCATAATTCCTTCCTAATTGTGTTTTAAAAAACTCACTTTCAGTCCAGCCTTTATCTATAGCAAATTGCGCAAGTTCAGGTAAACCATTTATGTTTTCTTTATCCACAACTACACGAAGATTAACAGCTATTTGATTATCTAAACAAGCATCAATACCATTAACAATCTTATCGAAGGTAGCTCCACCACCTTTAAGGAAGCGGCGTTTATCATGTATATTACCTTTGCCATCAAGTGTAACTTGTATTTCGCGGATATTTGCTGTTCTTAAAATGTCAATATAATCTACAAGAGAATAACCATTAGTAACAAAACAAACATCTAGTTTAGAGGCATTCGCAAGATTCAATAAATAAGATATAAGTTCTTTTTGTTTTGGAGAATTTAAAAGAGGTTCTCCTCCAAAAATGGTTAGGTATTTCTTACGCCCGACAAACTCTTTATTTATATATTTAAAAAAAGTATCTATAACTTCTGTAGTAAGTTCTTGTTTGACGGTTGAATATTCGTCCTGATAGCAATAAGTGCAAGCAAAATTGCAAGAATAATTAGGAACAAAAAACAATTGTACTTCATCCTCATCACGTGTATCAATAAAGTCAAGATACTTTTGACGATAAAGCAAATCTTCTTCTTTTTTATTAATAAGGTATCCTTGTTTTATCAGATTCTCTTTAAAATCAGAAGGCAATTCATTCCCATCAAGGAAATTATTTAACATCTGTCCTTCTTCAGGATTCAAAATGTCAGCACTTCCGCTAAGCAGATTAACAATAAAATAATTGTCGGACTCTGCTATCTTTGAAAATATATTATGTTTTGAATAAATCATAAGCTGTTTTTTTTATCGCCATATAACCTCCCCATAAAGGGGAGGTATAGTCAATAATTAGTAAATTAGTCGTGGCAACCTACTATTGTTTTAGAAGTTTTCGCACAGCATTGTGCTACTTTCTTAATAGGTTCTTTTTCGTTTTGTTTTTTAACGAGACACTTCATTGTTTTATAGTATTAATTATTAAATGATTTAGATTTATTATACTCTTTATTTTATCTGCAAATATATTATTAATGACCACAAGAACATCCTGCTGCCTTTTTACCTACGATAGTAAAACTTACAACTTCAGCATTTCCTTTAGCATAAGGAGAAGATTCTTCCAAGACTTCAACTGAAGCAAAACCTGCATTCTCTAATTGTTGCATATATTCAACTCTTGTAACTGCACCTGCCCAACATTCAGCAATTGCAACAGGATCGTTTCTGAATTCATCAGCTATTGGTGAAGTTGCATAAATATCGCTTACTACAAATCTTCCACCACTTTTAAGAATACGAAAAACTTCGTTCCAAACTGCTTGCTTGTCTGAAGCATGATTGATAGTGCAGTTTGAAATTACTAAGTCTGCAACTTTATCTTGAAGTTCTATTTTCTCTAAATCACTTTGCACAAAGCTAACATTTTTAACATTGAACTTTTCTGCATTCTTTCGTGCTTTATCCAGCATTCCATCTGAGATATCAATGCCATACACAAAACCTGTTTCACCAACCGATTCTGCCATTCGCAAAACATCTGTTCCACGACCACTCCCCAAATCAACACACACTTCTCCTGTTTTAGGTTCAGCATAATTAATAGCTCCGCCACATGATAGACAACATTCTGATTCGGCTAGTTGACTATATCTGTTATTAATTTCTTTAATTTCCATTTTTGTTATATTTGATTTTAGATTTAAACACTACAAAATTATTTTACTTTATTTATTTCTTTCAATAAAAAATCTTTTTGTTTTACACCTACAAAACGGTTAATTTCTTTTCCATCTTTTAAAAGGATAAGAGTAGGAATACTACGTACTTTGAATTTTGTTGCAAGTGATTGAAATTTCTCAATATCTACTTTACCTACTTTATAATTTCCATTTAAATCATTAGCTACATCATTCAATATTGGAGCCATCATTCGGCAAGGTGCACACCAACTAGCCCAAAAATCAACTAACATTACTTTCCCTTTTGTATTTTGATTGAAATTATTTTCGGTAAGATTAATGATATTATCATGATCGGCTACTAAAGGAGTGTTTTTCATTTTGGCTTTAGCGATATAAAAAAGGATTATTAATAAACCAAAAATTATTCCAATTACTATCATTGTTGTTTGCATAAATTATAAGTGTTTTTTAAATCGTGTGCAAAAGTAAATAAAAGTTTTGAATAAATCACAATAGTATCACTAACTATTTTGGCATATGTTTTTATTCTACTGCTAATGTGATTTTTGCGAAGAACAAATAAATTTAACAAAATGAATGCAAAATATATAAAATAAATACTTGTCCTTTATCACCAATCTGTTTAAGCAGCTTTTCGTTAAGAATAGCAAACTGACACCCTTTTACATTATAAGAGAGGTTTAGATGTTCAAAACACTAATATCTGATTTTGCTGACTACTTGTATCTTATATATTTTCTACTGTGAAAATTTCTGGGAGCTTTTAATACAAAAGGTTTTATTTTAGGATGAAATTTATTTATATTTATCCATTTAATATTGAAAAACCCCAAGTCTTTTTCAACCCCTATAATTTCACAATATATAATTTCACCTTCTTCGATAGTATTATAACAGGTTAATATCTTTTCATAATCATCTTGATACAGTTCTTTTGAAATGGTTAATAAAGCTTTATATTTATTATTAATCATAAATAATTTATAATTTTTGTCTTTTATAGCTATCGCTTCATAAACTCCACCAATCATTTTTTCTACTCCTTCTAAAAGCCAATAGTCATTTGGTTTAGGTGTAAGCATCCATTTTAAAACAATACTCCCATTTCGTATATCAATTGAGCTTACTTTACATGTAATAATTTCAAAATCCTGTAGCTTATTATATTCATATTTAATTTTGTCAAAATTATTTTTATAAATATCATTTTTTAAAGGCAATATAGCTTTATAAATATCATTAACAAAAAACTCAACTTCACATCCTTCTTTTTTCACAACTCTTACCCAAGTAATGTTATTATATAATTGCTGGATAACATCAGTAGCCCAAAATATTAAACTTTCATAATTAAGCCATTTTATTTGAAGAAATTCATTTTTTCTATCAACAAATGTTATTTGACAATCAATATATTCCCCATCATTCATTTGTTGTAAATATTTATATACAGCATTTGAGTCTTTATTATAATTACTATTATTATTTACAAACAACACTGCTTTGTATTTGTCATCAACCAGAAATTCGATATTACCTTTACCTCCGTTTTTAACAATTTTAGCTTTTGTTGTTGATTTTATCAATTCGTCAAAATCCATTAAATCCCAATCTATAAATTTTTCATTTTCTAAGATCCATTTAATAATAAAAAAACCTTTTTCTCTTTTCGCTTTTAATATTTCACATTTAATGACATCATTAATATTTAAATCGTGATATAATTTTGTGATAGCTCTGAAATTATCAGGATAAAGATTAATTGATAAAGGTAAAATAGCATGATAAAGATCGTTAATTAAGAAAACAAACTGATCTTCTATTTCTATCAGTTTTGCATATACTATTTTTCCTTCTAATAGATCAATCTCTTCCGAATGCCAAAGCTTATAAAATTTAGTGGGAGCCATCCATTTTAAAGTAAAATATCCTATTATAGGATTCACTGTTAATATTTCACATTGAATTATTTCATTAATTTTCAAATTGTTTTTAAGTTCAATAACCTCATTCAGAGTATCACCATAAACATCATAACTAAAAGCCAACAAGCCTTTATACCTGTCTTTTACCCAAAACTCATCATAAAAGTCTTCATTTTTATAATATCTTACATCAACAATTAATCCAAGCAAACTCTTAATATGTAAACTCTGCCAGAAATTTTTATTTAAATCCTTCTTTAAGCATATATGTCTGTTTTCAAATGTACAACCATATTTTATTTTGATAATTTGCCCCGGGTCAAATTCTGGGTTTAAGTTAGAAAAAAGAAAGTTAGATTTATTGAGCACTCCAATTATCGAACCACATTCCCATTTAAAGTGATATCCAATATCTATAACTAAATAAGTATTTCCTTTTAATATAATGATACCTTCATATTCAATGTTTTCCTTCAGTTCTGCTTTTTTAAACTGTTTTACTGTTCCATCTAATGTAAATGAAAATGGATTTATACTTAATTTATCAATTTCACAATCAAATAATTCACCATATAAATATGGAGATACTACTTCCCATGATTTAATATCTGAATAAGCCCAAGGCATTTTATTAAACACTATATAAGCATTTAATCCATTTGTTTTGGCAATAAATCCATTATGTCGTAAACCTGTTAAAGTAAAATGGGTTTTTTCTTTAGATGTATATAATTGCTTAATTAAAGAAATACGTTGTTCAAACCATTTGTATTTTGATATTGGAACTTGTGTATTTCCAAAATCGTCTTCTAAATCATCCATTAATATGGTGTATATTATTTTTATTGTAAAAAAAATCCTTATCCTTTTTCGCTTATCTGTTTTAAAAGTTTTTCGTTAAGAATTGTAATCTGACGACCATTTACTTTAAGCGTTTTATCATTATTAAATTCTGTTAGTATTCGGCTGACACTTTCGCGGGTAATTCCTGCAAGAGCTGCTAATTCTTCACGAGTTACAGGCAATATGAAAGTATTTGAATTGTAAATAGTATTTGCAAATAATAAAATTACATCTGCAACTCTACCTATATTTTGTTTTTGAGCATTGTTAAGGCAATTATGAAAGTTTTGAAGTTCGTTTTTGCTCATTTCTAATATAATTTGAAAAGCAAAATCACTATTTTCATAAATAAACTTTTTAAACACATTTACATCAATAAAACAAACGGTAGTAGGCTCAAGTGCAGTGGCTGAGAAATGATTTATCTTATCACCAAAATTACTGGGAAGACAAAGATAGGCAGGAGCTTTTGTCAATTTAAGTATTTTATCTTTAACAGTACCTGCAACATGAATCTTAACCAAGCCGGATTTTAGAAAAGCAACATTTGTTGAATGAGCATCCTGTTTGATAATGATATCTCCGGGCAGAAAATTGGTTACTGCACAGTTCTCGCTCAAGACACTAAGTTCGTTATCGTTTAGCATTTCTGTTGCTGCTGACTTTGATTTGCATAGTTGACAGATTGTCTTGTCCATTTATTTCTTTATTAAAAGATATTGTCTGCAAAGATAAGAAAAATGTGCGATATATCACATTTAATATTACAAAACCGCACAGATGTTTTTTATGTTTTGCAATTAACAAAGACATACTTTTGCAGGCGGAATCTTAATACAATTTAATATTTGTTTTTTGACTGGACAAAAACACATACAAATAAGAAATTATGAGAATTTTTAAGTCTTTACTCTTTGCGCTTCGTATTATCGGAATAGCACTATTGTTGATAATAGTAGTTACTTCGTGTAACAATGGTTCTAAAACCAAAAAAGAATCTGGGCAAGTTGCCGAAAACCCACTTACAGGGCATTTATTGCCTCACTTAGATCACAGTGCCTATTTCAAGGATTCGATTGATACACCTCAGAAAGTTACTAAAATGTGTATTAAATGTCATCCGAATAGTTCGAAGGAAGTTATGCAAACTGCACATTGGACCTGGATAAGTGGTGATGTTGTTAGAAATGGGAAAACAGTTTTTCTTGGGAAGAAAAATCAGTTAAATAACTTTTGTATCAGCGTAGTTGGTAACTGGGGCTCATGTGTTATATGCCATGCAGGTTACGGTTGGGGAGATAAGAATTTTGATTTCACAAAAGAAGAAAATGTAGACTGTATAGTTTGCCATGACGGTTCGGGAACTTATTCAAAAACTAAATTAGGTATGCCGAATAAAAATGTAAACTTAAAATTAGTTGCAGGAAGTGTACGCCGTCCTTATCGTGAAAACTGTGGTATCTGTCATTTTAATGGTGGAGGAGGTATGGGTGTTAAACATGGTGATCTTGACGAATCATTGCTTAATGCAAACAAGGAGCTTGATTTCCACATGGGGAAACTCAATTTTCAATGTATTGACTGCCATAAAACACATAATCATGTTGTGTCGGGTAAATTAAATACTACTTATACTGAAAAAACAAAAGCAATACGTTTTGGATGTGAGAATTGTCATACTGAGAAACCACATAAAGATAACCGACTTAATGAACACGCGGTAAGGATTGCTTGTCAGACTTGCCATATACCAGAGTTTGCCAGAAAATATCCTACCAAAATGACTTGGGACTGGTCGAAAGCAGGTGATTCAACCAGAAAAGACAGTCCTCACGAATATCTAAAGATTAAAGGTGAATTCCATTATGAGGAAGATGTTGTACCTACTTATGCCTGGTATACCGGAATGATGGATCGTTATGTGCCAGGGGATAAACTCGACTCAGAAGTAGAACATTATATGAATCGTCCGATTGGTTCGCGCAATAATCCTAAGGCAAAGATATGGCCTTTTAAAGTACATCATGCTAACCAACCTTACGATCCGATTAATAATATAATTATACCACCATTAACAAGTGGTGAAGGTGGGTACTGGACTAAGTTTAACTGGGCTTATGCTATTAAGAAAGGTGCTGAACTCAATGGATTACCTTATAGTGGAAAATATGGTTTTACACTTACTAAAATGTATTGGCCAATTACACACATGGTAACCACAAAGAAAAATGCTTTGACCTGTCAGCAATGTCATTCAAAGGGAGGTCGTTTTAATTGGAAAGAGCTTGGTTACGATCGTGATCCTGTTCAGGTAGTAAATAAATAATCACAATATTAAAGAAATTGTATAATGAAAAAAATACCAAACAAATTCAAGAATCCATATTATGCCGGAACCATATTGGGATTCGTACTTTTTGCTGCATTTGCATTAACACATAGTGGTTTGGGAGCATCAGGAGCAATTAGTCGCATACATGTTGCAATTACCAAATTGTTTTGGTCAGCACATGTTGACCGTGTAGGAACTTTTGCTGCCATGGGTGCAGGCAACCGTAATGCTTTGGATCATCCCAGTATGTATCTGTTAATTGGAACATTTTTAGGTGGATTGCTTTCAGCATGGTATAATAGCCGCTTAAAAGTAGAAATATTCAAAGGCTCCAGAATATCAAACACACAACGTCTGATCTTTGCTCTTTTAGGAGGGATAATAATGGGATATGGCGCCAGGTTTGCACGTGGTTGTACATCAGGGCAGGCATTATCAGGTGGTGCAGTTCTTTCATTGGGAAGCTGGGCGTTTATGTTCAGTGTATTTATTGGAGGATATGCAGTTGCATATTTTGTACGTCGTCTTTGGAATGATTAATTAATAAAAGGAGAAAATTACTATGTTACCTATTGATATAATTACAGAACTTGGAAAAGCCGGAGGATACGCGGTTTTCGTTTTAATTGGTGCCGGATTCGGCATTGCTTTGGAATTGGCAGGCTTTGGAGATTCGCGCCGACTTGCTGCACAATTCTATTTAAAAGATATGACAGTATTAAAAACTATGTTTACGGGAATTTTAGTTGCCTGTCTTTTGATTTTCCTTTCAGCAGCACTTGGTTGGCTTGATTTCTCTCAACTTGCCGTTAACCAAACTTTCCTATGGCCGGGTATTGTTGGAGGACTTATAATGGGAGTTGGCTTTATAGTTGGTGGATATTGTCCCGGAACATCGCTTGTGGCAACTGCAAGTTTTAAAGTCGATGGACTTTTCTTTCTTGCCGGTACAGTTGTAGGTGCAGGTCTGTTTGGTGAATCCTTACCTAGTTTTGAAACATTCTGGAATTCTTCTTTCACCGATCGTTATCTAGTTTCCGATTGGTTAGGTTTATCAATTGGTGCAACCGTATTTATAGTTACAATATTTGCTTTAGTAATGTTTTACGGAGCTGAGAAAGTGGAAGAGTTTTTTAAAAATAAAGAAACAGGTAAAGCAATGTCATGGAAAATTACAAAGCGTCCTTATTTGTATGGTGCAGGCATATTGATTGCTGTTGCAGTATTGATTTGGTCGGTTGGGCAGCCTGATCCAATTCGAAAATGGAAAATTATGGAGAGTAAGTATTCTGGTCAACTTGCTACTAAAGCTGTTTTTATTCATCCATTAGAATATTTAAAAACGAATAATGAATCTACAATTAAACTTATTACTTTAGATTTACGCCCTTCTAAAGATTATGAAACTTTTCATTTAAGCGGTTCAGAAAATGTTAAATTGGAAGATTTATTAAATGCTAAGTTTGTGGCTCCACTTGCTCAGCTTCCACCTCAGGGTGTTGTAATATTGTTAGCTGATAACGATTCTATCTCTATCAAAGCATGGCAATATCTAAAAGTTCAGGGAGTACTGAATTTATATATACTCGAAAATGGTTTACATGATTGGAATAAGCTTTTTGCTGATAAACAAATTCACGAGAAAGCTATTAATCTAGCTTCTCCTCCGGCAGAAGTGCTTCAGTTATTCCCTAAAAACGCATATATACCCAAAATCAAAATAGGTTCTAAGAAACGTGCTGGAGGACTTTGCAGCTAAATTTTATTAAATCTTATGAATAAATTATCTTCAACATTTAAAATAATTACCTTATTGCTAATTTTTAGATTAGTAATTTCGGTAGCAACGGCACAAACTACTTCAATATTCACACCATCTAATTCGGAGTGCTTAACTTGTCACGAGAAAAATGTTTCAAACCATTTATATAATTCTTCTGTTCATCATTCGCTAATGTGCACTGCTTGCCACATCAAAGATGAAACTAAATTACCTTTTGCTAAGGACGTTTTAGGTAAAAAAGTCTGCATTGTTTCCTACAAGCCGATGAATTGTAGCAGTTGTCACATTACAATGGTTAAAGACCACGAAAAAAGTGTTCACAACGGCCAACGACTACCTGTAACTTGTGCAAAATGCCATGCTGACATTCATAATATTACTTCCATTAAAAATAATAAAATAGCTGCTGCTAAGTTATGTGGACAATGTCATCAGAATCAATCAGCCTATTTTAAGTCTATACACTATCAAGCGCTCATTAAAGGAAATAATGATGCCCCAACTTGCACTGATTGTCATGGAACGCATGCTGTTAATAAGATTGATAACGAAACTCAGGGACGATCATTCCACACACAGGCTTGTATGAAATGTCATGCTGATGCTAAGATGATGGAGCGTAATAAAGTGACTACGATTGCTCCTGAAACTTATTTTGAAAGTTATCATGGTAAGAACATCCGATTAGGTTATCCTGAAAAGGTTGCAGGTTGTTCTGATTGCCATAGTGCACATAATATTCTTCCCGTAAAGGATAGCAATTCAACAGTAAATGCTGCTCATTTAGCTAACACCTGTAAACAATGTCACGATAACTCAAGTAAAGGATTTTCAAAGTTTATTGCACATGCAGAACCCTCTAATCATAAAAAGTTTCCTATGCTGTTTTGGGTTACCATCAGTATGAACTTATTACTGATAAGTGTATTTCTATTTTTCTGGATTCATTCCATATTGTGGGCTATCCGGGGGTTTATAGAAAAGAAACAAGCTCGCAATGAAGCGTTATTCTCAACATCTAAAGCTATTGAAAGCGTAAAAGAGAAAAAGCATCAAAAAGTTTACAGACGTTTCCGTCCTTACCAGATTGTAATGCACCTTTTTGTTGTAACTAGTTTCCTTGGATTGGCTTTAACCGGACTACCGTTGAAATTTAATAATACCAGATGGGGCAAAGCTTTAATGGACTTTTATGGCGGCACTGATAATGCCGGTATCATTCACCGTTTTTGCGCAATTATAACATTTGGTTATTTATTTGTAGCACTTGTGATGAGTATTCGCTTTTTGTTTTCTAAAAAAATATCAAACCAAAGCTTTTTTCAACGACTTTTTGGATCCGATTCTCTTTTCCCTAATCGTAAGGATTTTCGTGATATTAAAGCAATGTTCCGCTGGTTCTTTTTTAAAGGACCAAAACCTAAATTTGATAGATGGACATATTGGGAAAAGTTTGATTTCTTAGCTGTATTCTGGGGAGTAGCTGTTATTGGCTCCAGCGGATTACTTCTTTGGTTCCCCGAATTCTTTGGTAAATTCTTACCTGGATGGTTCTTCAACATTGCTACTATCATTCATTCTGATGAGGCGCTGTTGGCTGTAGGTTTTATCTTTACCATCCATTTCTTCAACACCCACTTCCGTTTCGAGAAGTTTCCTATGGACTTTGTAATTTTCAATGGACAAGTGACAGAAGAAGAAATGATAGAAGAGCGTACTGAGCAATGGGAGCGTTACAAAGAACAAGGTATTACAGAAAAGTTCGAAGTACATAAGCCCACTCCACTTATCTGGGAAATCGCCATGCGTGTATTTGGTTTGCTGGCTGTGCTTACAGGCATAATTTTAGCATTATTGATAATCTTTACATTTTTAAGTTAGGTTGGCATTTACAATTATTGTTTTATTAAGATATAATCAAAACGAAGCCTTTATCATTCATTTGATAAAGGCTTTTTTATTAAAACCTATTCTATAAAAAACAACTTACACTATTACTTGTTAATATAAACAGAATTTAAAATCAGATATAAAATATAAAACATAGTAATTACAATAATTATTAAGAGGGAGTAGTTATAATTACAAAGTCAACATACCAGTAACATTTAATTAAATTTACTTGGCTTTGTATCCTTATAAAAACAGGAAACGAGACTTTTAATATAATTCCATACTATTGGGGTTATGTTAAAAGTCTTTTTTTTGATTCAACATCTATTAAAATAAAATAAAAATGACGACATTATATGATTTAAATGTTGGTGAACAAGGTATTATTCTTAAGATAAAAGGTAGAGGGCAGTTTAGGCAACGGATTATTGAGATGGGTTTTGTAGTTGGCAAACAAGTTACAGTTGTTAAAAAGGCGCCCTTAAAAGATCCTATTGAATACAGAATAATGGGCTATGAAGTAACGCTTAGAAACAGCGAAGCTCAGCTTATTGAAGTTGCTATTGGTGTTGAAGATGATTCCACAAACCAGTCGAATGGAGTGTTGGAGGATGAATATGAAAACGGTTCGTGGCTCGAGAAAAGAAAGAATATACATGTAGCTTTGGTTGGTAATCCCAATTCAGGTAAGACTACTTTATTTAATTTTGCATCCGGTTCTAAAGAAAAGGTTGGTAATTATGCGGGTGTAACTGTTGATTCAAAGGAAGCTAAATACAAACAGAACGGTTATAATTTTACTATAATTGATTTGCCCGGCACTTATTCCATCAAAAGCTATACTCCCGAAGAGGTTTATGTAAGGAATTATATATTCGACAGCCTTCCTGATGTGGTTGTAAATATCGTGGATGCATCTAATCTGGAGCGCAATCTTTATCTCACCACACAACTTATTGATATGGGTGTTCAGGTAATTATTGCCCTTAACATGTATGATGAATTTGAGAAGAAAGGTGATATACTCGATTACACAATGCTTGGTAAGATGATTGGTGTGCCGATTATCCCTACCGTAAGTTCGAAAGGTAAGGGTATTAAGGATTTGTTTGATAAGATTATTGATATTTATGAAAACAGAGAGCCTACCGTACGTCACATACATGTAAATTATGGTACTGCCATTGAGACTGCTATTAATGTGCTACAGAAAAAGATTAAGATAGACGAGAACAAGGCTTTCACCAATATATTTTCGTCCAGATATCTTGCTATTGAATTACTCGAAAACGATAAAGAATACACTCAGAATATTACCCGATGCAGCAACTCCGAAGAGATTATTATCACTGCAAAGAAAGAGTTTTCGAAACTCGAGAAACAATTCAACGAGCCTGTTGAAACAGTTATAACCGATTTAAGATATGGTTTTATTTCGGGAGCTTTAAAAGAAACTTTAAAAGTTAATCCTGTCGAAAAGAAAAGAAAATCAGAAGTAATCGACCATTATTTAACGCATAAATACTGGGGTATTCCTATCTTTATTTTCTTTATGTGGCTTACTTTTTTCTCAACCTTTTCTTTGGGCGGTTTCCCTAAACATTGGTTAGAGCTGCTTGTAGGCAAACTGTCCGAATTAGTCACAATGTTTATCCCTACAGGCATCTTTCGCGATTTCCTTACCGATGCAATTATCGATGGAGTTGGCGGAGTAATAGTCTTTTTGCCTAACATTATTATCTTGTTTCTTTTTATTTCTTTTATGGAAGACACCGGATATATGGCAAGGGCAGTATTTATTATGGACAAAGCGATGCATAAAATAGGACTTCACGGCAAGTCATTTATTCCTTTGCTGATGGGTTTTGGGTGCAACGTACCGGCAATTATGGCAACAAGGATTATCGAAAGTAAACGCGATAGGCTTGTAACAATGCTTATCACACCTTTTATGTCGTGTAGTGCACGATTACCGGTTTATATTCTGTTTATAAGTGCTTTCTTTGCCAAGAATCAAGGCACAGTACTGTTTATTTTGTATGCTATTGGAGTTATATTTGCCATTGTATCTGCTTTATTATTAAAGAAAACATTTTTTAAAACCGCTGATGTTCCGTTTGTAATGGAATTGCCGCCTTACCGCATCCCTACTGTTAGAAGTATATTTAAACACATGGTTTTCCGCACCAGTTTGTATCTTCGCAAGATTGGCAGTATTATACTTATTGCGTCTATAGTTATTTGGGTATTAAGTTATTTTCCACATAATGTTAAGTATAGTAAAGATTATAATGCTGAGATTAATAAAGTGGAGCAACAATATACGGAACAACTTCAAAAGATGGGTACTACTGATGCCAAACAAATTGATTTGATTAAGATACAAAAAGATGCAGAAGTTAACAGTTTACAGGTAGCACAAAAAAGCGAACATCAAAGCAAATCATTTATTGGTATGATTGGTAAGTTTATTCAACCTGTAATGAAACCGCTTGGCTTCGACTGGAAGATGAGTGTAAGTGTGTTATCCGGATTAGCAGCCAAAGAAGTTGTAGTAAGTACGATGGGAGTATTGTATCAGGCAGATAATAATGATCAGGCACAAAACTCATTGGTTTCGCGAATACAAAGAGAGAAATATGAGGACGGCACCAATGTATTTTCGCCCTTGGTAGCCTTCTGTTATATGTTGTTTATATTAATATATTTCCCATGCATTGGAGTTGTTGCAGCCATTCGCCGCGAATCTAAAAGCTGGAAATGGGCTTTGTTTACAGTAGTATATACTACCGGAGCAGCCTGGATGATCTCATTTATAGTTTACCTTATCGGTGGTTTGTTTCTTTAGAGAAGGTATTTAGGTGTTTAGGCGTTTAGGTGATTAGGCATTTAGACTATTAGGAAAACAAACTTTCCTGTCAGGTTTTTCCTCCTGACAGGTATAACAGCCTTTTAGAAATAAACCTGACAGGATGGGAAACCTGTCAGGAGAAATCAATAAAGCTCCAATAAAACAAATGATAATTTTTTAAAAATTCATAATTCATAATTCTTCAAAATTATCTATATCCGTTGTGCTGTAAGTATTATTTATACAAAATCTATTAATTCCGTCTAAAAAATTAAATTTAGTGTTATAAAATGATTTATAGTGATTTAATTTTATAAATTTACAATATAAAAAGTTTGGAAGTGCAACCCTGCAAAAATTTCTACGTAAAAACTTTGTTTTTTGCATTATTTTTTAAAAATAATACGTAAAACGTTTTTAAAGCCCTGTGTTGAAAATAAATTTTACATAAAACGTTTATTTAGTCAAAGCTTATTTTAAAATAATGTCTTAAATCGCTTAATTTGCAAAAACTGCCCAAAAAGTGTCAAAAAAGCAAAGTTTTTACGTATTATTTTTTTTAGACTTACACTTCCAAACATTTTTTATGTATAAATTAAAACCACATTGAGCATTTACACATTTATTGGAATTAATTTAAAAAAATGATAGATATATTTTAAAGTTTTTTTTATAATTTTTAAAATATATATTTCATAAAAAACTTTTTTATTCAAATATTGTTATTACTTTTGCAAAATAATACATCAAGGTAGTATTTATGAATTTTAATAAAACAACAACATACGCTTTAAAAGTTTTAATCTTAATGGCACATAATGATCAGGAAGATTATTCATCTACTTATTTAAGTGAGAAACTAAATATACAGATGAGATATTTAAGAAAACTATTGACAGATCTTTCTAAAGCTGGTTTCATTCAAAGTAAAAGAGGTAAAAATGGAGGGTTTGTTTTTGCTAAAAGCATAAATAATATCTATCTTTCAGAGATAATTGATGCTGTTGAAGGCATTGAGAAATTTAATTCGTGTATGTTAGAAGCACATGAATGTAATAAAAACGGTAAATGTTCCTTTCACGATGCTTTTGGGGAGATTAAGAATAAAATGACTGATGCATTAAAAACTACTACTCTTTTTGATATAAAAGAAAAGAGTATATTGACTTAGAAATTTTTTTGAACATAAATACCACCTTTGGGTAGTATTTTAATTAATTGTATAACTAATAATAATAAACATGAACACAAGAAAACTTTGGATTGGATTTATTGCCGTTATGGTAATTTGTTTTTCGGTATTGCTTTACTTTGGCTACGAAATTTATGTACAGAAGCCACCAATACCCGAGAAAGTTGTAACTACAAGTGGTGAACAAGTTTTCACTGCACAGGAAATTATGGATGGACAAAGTGTATGGCAATCTATAGGCGGTCAGGAAATGGGTACAGTATGGGGACATGGTTCTTATGTGGCTCCTGATTGGTCAGCGGATTGGTTGCATCGCGAAGCTGTATTTATTTTAAATGAACTTGCATTTAAGTTCGATTCTACTACTTATGATAATGAGAAACCTGAGAAACAGGCTTACTTAAAAAATCTATTGCAAAAAGAATTACGTACTAATACTTTTGATGAAGCTACTAATACTGTAAAAGTTTCTGATATGCGTTTAAAAGCTATCAAAGCTAATATGGAATATTATAAGCAATTATTTACTGATGGTAAAGATTTGGAAAAGACAAGAAATGCTTATGCTATACCTGCTAATACTATTAAGAATGACAAAAACATGCATCTTATGAATGCTTTCTTCTTTTGGGCTTCATGGGCATGTGTAACAGAGCGTCCGGGTAAAGATATTACTTATACAAGCAACTGGCCGGGTGATGATTTAGTAGGCAATCATCCTACAGGTAAATTTTTATTCTGGACTATGTTTAGTATTGTAATGTTGTTGTTAGGTATTGGTTTATTAGGTTTTTATTATGCTAAGAATGATGATAAAGATCCCGGAACTTCTTATCCTGAAAGCGATCCTTTGATTAATCTTCAAGCTACTCCTTCGATGAAAGCTACTTTAAAATACTTTTGGGTAGTTACCGGTTTAATTGTTCTACAAGTTATAATGGGTATTGTTACTGCTCATTATGGTGTTGAAGGTAATGGCTTCTATGGTTTAAATTTAGGTTCAATTATTCCTTATTCTATTTCGCGAACATGGCATGTACAGTTAGCCATCTTCTGGATTGCAACTGCTTGGTTGGCTACTGGTTTATTTATTGCTCCTGCTGTTTCGGGTGTGGAACCAAAGTATCAAAGATTAGGTGTAAATGTTTTGTTTGGTGCGCTGTTAATAGTTGTTTTAGGCTCAATGGCAGGAGAATGGTTAGGCATTATGCAGAAACTTGGTTTAGTTCAGAACTTTTATTTTGGTCATCAAGGTTATGAGTATGTTGACTTAGGAAGATTCTGGCAGATACTTTTATTTGGTGGTTTGTTAATATGGTTATTTTTAATGGTAAGAGCATTGCGTCCGGCATTAAAAGTTAAATCCGAAAGCAAACATTTATTAGTTTTATTCTTAATTTCATCAATAGCTATTGCAGCATTCTATGGTGCAGGTTTAATGTATGGTCGTCAGGCACATTTATCTGTAGCTGAATACTGGAGATGGTGGGT
>JBAXLO010000056.1:0-23083 GCA_037134755.1 Bacteroidota bacterium
ATATCTTTCAGGCTATCCGAAAAGATATCCTTATCACCGAAGATGTCTTCAGTGGTAGTGGGGGCAATGCTGGTGCTGACGAAAATCGCTTGTATTCGCCTATGCCGGGCAAGGTTACTAAGATAAATGTTAAAGAAGGCGACACCGTTAAGAAAGGCGACAATCTAATAGTAGTAGAAGCTATGAAAATGGAAAACCATGTGCTTTCCGCAAAGGATGCAACTGTTGTAAAGGTGAATGTAAATGTTGGTGAGATGGTATTATCTCAAAATGTATTAATAGAATTAGAATAAATTAAGAAAGAAAAAACAAACTTACCTTTCTTATTCCCTCTCCTTTGGAGAGGGTTAGGGAGAGGTTTTAAAAACAAACAAATATGGACCTGCGATTAAACTCAGAACACGAAATGATAAGGCAAACCGTAAGGGATTTTGCCGAACGTGAAATCAAACCTTTAGCCCACGACCTGGACGAGAAAGGAGAATTCTCTGTTGAACTCACTAAAAAGATGGGCGAACTCGGTCTCTTCGGTATGTATCTTCCCGAAAAGTATGGCGGACAAGGTCTGGATGTCCTTTCTTACATTATTGCCGTGGAAGAGATAGCAAGAGTCGATAGTTCACAGGCTGCTACCTTAGCGGCACATAATTCGCTGGGAATTGGTCCTATTTATTATTATGGTTCCGAAGAACAGAAGATGAAATATCTTCCTAAATTGTGTACCGGTGAGAATCTTTGGGCTTTCGGCCTCACCGAACCCGATGCAGGTTCCGATTCAAGAGGCACTAAGACTAAAGCAGTCTTAAAAGATGGCACCTGGAACATCGATGGTTCAAAGATATTTATTACCAACGCTGCTTCTGAACCTGCTTACGGTGTTACCGTTCAGGCTGTGACAGATATTAAGGATGGTGAAAAGATATTTACTACTATTCTTGTTGATAGAGGAACTCCCGGTTACAAAGCTGCTGCCATGCACGACAAAATGATGTGGAGAGCTTCCGATACTGCCGCCTTATATTTTGATAATTGTCAGGTTCCCGAAGAAAATCTTTTGGGTCAGATTGGTCAGGGATCTAAGATTATGCTTAGCACTTTAGATAATGGTAGACTTTCCATTGCTGCCATGGGTTTAGGCCTTGCTCAGGGAGCTTTTGAGATGGCTTTGGAATATGCAAAGCAACGTAAACAGTTTGGCAAGCCTTTAACAAAGATTCAGGTTATTGCTTTTAAACTTGCCGACATGGCTACCAAGATTGAATTGGCCCGTAACTTATTATATAAAGCTTGCTGGCTTAAAGACAACCACCTTCCATTTGCAAAAGAAGCCGCAATGTCAAAACTATATTGTGCTGAGATTGCAAAGCAGGTAGCTGACGAAGCTGTTCAGATACATGGAGGTTATGGTTTGATGAAAGATTATCCTATAGAACGCTTCTACCGTGACCAAAGGCTATTACAAATAGGCGAGGGCACTTCCGAAATTCAACGATTAGTTATCTCTCGTTATATAGGCTGTTAAACTAAAGGTATGATCAAGCTAATCGAATGTCCAAGGGATGCAATGCAAGGAATTGAGCAGTATATACCTGCCCAACAAAAGGCAGATTATATCAATGCCCTTCTTAAGGTTGGTTTTGATACTATTGATTTTGGTAGTTTCGTTTCTCCAAAAGCAATTCCCCAGTTAAGAGATACTGCGGAGGTGCTTGCTAAGCTTGATATGACCTCAACAGATACCAAACTTCTTGCAATTATCGGCAATCTTCGCGGTGCCGAAGCTGCAATGGCTTTCGATGAAATATCTTACTTGGGATTCCCTTATTCAAGCTCCAAAACATTTCTTAAACTTAACATTAACACTACCCCCGAGGCTGCTCTTTTAACAATTGAGGATGTCAACAAGCTTTGTGTTGCCAATAAAAAAGAGATGATTGTATATCTTTCAGTCGCTTTTGGTAATCCTTACGGTGATGACGAAAATAACGATTCAATTATAAAAGCCATTAAAGATTTACAGAAATTAGGGATAAAGATTATTGATTTAGCCGATACACTTGGCATGGGCGATGCTAAAATGATAGGCGAAGTGTTTGAAGAAGTCATTCCGATGTTTCCTGATATTGAGTTTGGGTTTCATTTGCACACTACTGCCGATTCGTGGAAGTCGAAAGTGAATGCTGCTTACGAGCATGGTTGCCGTCGCTTCGACTCTGTAATACTTGGTTTGGGTGGTTGCCCGATGTCTAATAAAGATATGGTAGGAAATCTCAACACTGAGAACTTAATTTATTACTTCCAGTCGAAGGATATTGATTTAAATATAGATTTGAACTATTATAAAGAAGCTTTAATGAAAGCTCAAGAGACTTTTTCTTTCATTCATTAAAATAATAAAAAGAAAATAAAACGTATGAACAAGGTTTTAAGTAATGCTATCGAAGCTATAAAAGGGATTGAGGACAATATGACCGTTATGTTTGGCGGTTTTGGTTTGTGTGGCATCCCCGAGAACACTATTATGGAGTTATCTAAGACAAATATCAAGGGTTTGATATGTATTTCCAACAATTGTGGTGTGGATGATTTCGGTCTTGGATTTTTACTTCGTAATAAACAAATAAAGAAGATGATTTCTTCGTATGTTGGCGAGAATGCCGAGTTCGAAAGACAGCTTTTAAATGGTGAACTAGAGGTGGAGCTATTGCCACAAGGTTCGTTGGCTGAGAAGATAAGAGCAGGTGGTGCTGGCATTCCAGCTTTCTATGTTCCTGCTGGCTATGGTACCGAAGTGGGCATTGGTAAAGAATCTCGTGAGTTTAATGGCAAGATGCATTTGCTGGAACATGCCCTTACTGCCGATTATGCTGTTGTTAAAGCATGGAAAGGCGACACACATGGCAATCTTATTTACAAACATACTGCCAATAATTTTAATAATATGATGGCTATGGCAGGCAAAATTACCATTGCCGAAGTTGAGGAGCTTGTTCCTGCAGGCGAACTCGACCCAAACCAAATTCATACTCCGGGTATCTTTGTTCAAAGGATATTCCAGGGAGTAAATTATGAGAAAAGAATAGAGAAACTTACTCTTTCCAAATCATAAATAAATTAATTCATAATTCATAACTCATAATTCATAATTAAAAATATGGCACTAGACAAGAATCAAATCGCGCAAGTTATTGCTCGCGAATTAAAGGACGGTTATTATGTAAATCTTGGAATAGGTATCCCTACTTTGGTTGCTAATTATGTACCCGAAGGTATTCATGTTATATTGCATTCCGAAAATGGCTTGCTTGGCATGGGGCAATTCCCAACTGAGGAAACTGTGGATGCGGATTTAATAAATGCAGGCAAGCAAACCGTTACCTATATGCCGGGTGCTTCTTTTTTTGACTCTGCTACAAGTTTTGCTATGATAAGAGGAGGCCATGTTGACATTACTGTTTTGGGTGCTTTTGAGGTTTCTGAGAAAGGCGACATAGCCAGTTGGAAAGTTCCCGGAAAACTTATTAAAGGTATGGGTGGTGCTATGGATTTGGTTGCTTCCGCAAAGAATATTATTGTTGCAATGCAGCATACTAACAAGGAAGGCCAGTCAAAATTGCTTAAAGAATGTACGCTCCCATTAACCGGAGTTAATTGTGTTAAGAAGATTGTATCCGATTTAGCAGTTATGGAAGTTACCGACAAAGGTTTTAAACTGTTGGAAAGAGCTCCCGGAGTTAGCATTGAAGATATAAAAGCAGCCACCGAAGGTACTCTTATTATAGAAGGAGATATCCCTGAGATTAAATTATAAAGAATTAGAAGAGATCCTAACAGTTTTCAAAATCTGTTAGGGGCTCTTTTATTATCGTCAAAAACAACAGACTATTGCCAAAAGGCAGATAAAAAATCACTCACAATTAAATCGGATAGTGGAGTTCTTTTATTAGAAATATAGTTAGATGTCTAAAAAATCATAGTAGATTATACAAATTTAATAAAGAAAGGCATGATAATCTAATATTATCATGCCTTTCTAATTATACTCAATAGGATTTATTTCTTAGTATTTAAAACCAACAGTCATCATTACGCTGCTGCCTGTTATAGTATTCTTTACAGGATTTAGTGCTGCATCGTTGTAAAGATAATAATCTTCATTTTGTTTTGAATAAGAATAAGCAAAATCGATAAAATAATTCTTTTCTTTAAAGCCTACACCAAATGATAAGATTGTACGTTTACCATCATTAATAGTAGTTTTATAAGGACTTTGGTAAAATGCATACCCTGCTCTTAATGTAATTGGATTTAACCTCCATTCGGTACCAAATCTAAAGTTATTAGTATTGGTATATTTTCCTTGAATAGTTTGATTTGCATCAAAGAAATCATCATTTTGAGATCTTAGTTTAGCACTTGTATAATCTACAAATTCGTAATCTGCACTAATCAAACCGTGATCACCAATAAAAAATGCTAGGCTACCAATCAAATGCCAAGGAGTTTGCAGTTGATAATCAAAAAGCCCTTGTGGTGAAGTAGATGTATATTTGCCACTATCACCCATATCTGAATCTATTTTTCTACTCCATTGATCTTCCATACTGTAAAAAGTAGGCGAATGAACGGCAAGACCTATTCTAACGATATTATTAGGACGATAAATCATACCAAATTTAATATTAACACCAGTTCCAGTTGTAGTAAGATTATCACTAACTGAATAATTGTTGAAATTATGAATAGTGTCGTTTAGATTTATTTCTTTATAGATTGATTGCTCGTTGTACCTGATAAAAGGGATACCTAGAGTAGCTCCAAGATAAATTTTATCACTATAATTTCCGCCTAAAGTAATTACAAATTCATTCATCGATCCATCTGTAGTAATAGTTTTTTGTTGATTTACATTGCCTGTAACTGGTGAATTATAATGAGTAGAATCCCCGGCAATTGGATTTAATAAATAATTTTGATAAGCCAGATAAGTTGAGAAATTATCAAGTTCGTCAATAGTTGATCCTTTGCCATTATTATTGGCACTAGCCACATATTGATTCATCATAGAACTGTTTGCACTAACCCCTTGTATAACCACTCTATTGTTAAAATCATTTAATCTATTAATACCAAATCCAAATTGAACGTCTTTCCATCCATTTCCTTCAGCAAACTTACCACGTTTAAAAAAATCGTAAACTAAACCGATATTACCTAAATTAAAATTATATTTATTATCCTCATTTGTTTTACCACTATAAGTAGAACTTGTATTACCTACATAAAAAGTTGGAGTAAAAGTAAATTCAGAAGTCTTATACAATCCTATGCCTGCCGGATTGATACTTAAAGTAGAAAAATCAGCACCTAGTGCACCAAATGCACCACCCATAGCAGTAAATCTTGCAGTACCACCATAGTAATTCTGTGAATATCTTAGCGCATCAACTTCATTTTGTGAATTAGCTTTGATAAGAGCTAAGGAAAGTATTATTAATAATGATATTCTTTTCATTGTTATTGTCTTTATAAGATTTATTAATTAGAAATTAGATTATCTTCTGCCACCACTTGAATGTGAACCACCGCCTGAGCTGCCACCTGAACTATGACTGCCACCTCCATTACTGCTGCCACCACCACTTGAGTGAGAAGTACCACCACCACCTCCTCCTCCACGACTAGGTGTAGATTGAGATGGAATGTAAACTCTGGAATTATTACTATTACTAGACCTGTTAAAATTAGGGTTATTATTACTTCTTCTTGTTATAGTATTGTTTTGTTGGTTTGATGACCTTGTGTTATAATTTTGAGTCGTATTTCTTTGTTGGGTCGTATTGTTGTAAGAACGTGCTTTTTTAGCTTGAGAACTTTCATATTCCTGACTCGAACGTGGTTGATTATATGAAGGAGAAGTATATGCTTTTGAATCATTCCTATTATTATTAGCAGGATTAGTATTTGAAGCATTTGGCTTATTATACTGACGTGGTAAATTGTTAGCAGTTGCTCTATTTGTGCCTTGATTAGAATTGTTAACTCTACTGTTGTTCTGTAAGTAATTACCGGTTCTGGCAGTTGTATTAATTTGTCTGTTATCAGTAGTTGTTGCTTTTTGATTATTATTAAAAGGTCTTTGAGAATTATTAGTATATCCTGGATTTGTTGTTCTACTTTCTGTTTTTAGACTTGTATTATTGGTAGATCTTGCAATACCTTCGTTCATACCTTTACCTGATACATTGTTTGTGCCATTCGATGCTCTTGTAGATCTACTGTTTATAGATCCAAAAGTACTACGACGAGGGCCATAATAATGACCTGAATGACTATTTGATGCCCAACCACCTTCATAATATCCATGATTATAACCAAAACCATATCCATAACTGTAAGGATAGTAACCATAATAACCACCCCAATAAGGGTAATAATATCCTAAACCCCATCCCCAGGTATAACCTAAACCCCATCCCCAGGTATTCCAGTAAAATGGGCTATATATGCTTACTCCATAATAATAAGGATTGGTATAATAATCATCATAATAATTAAAACTATATGGATTATGAAATCTATTAATACGAGCTGCATATTGGTAGTCGTAATAATCATCATCTGAATAATTATTATTTTGGTTATCTTGATTTACCAAACTGTCATTATTGGCGGTATTATTCAGTTGATTATTTGAATTACTATAACTACCGGCACTTTGGCTCCTATAATTATTATTGTCAGGAGTAGCTTTAAGAGTATAGGAGTTAGGAGTCGATTCAGTATAAGTGGCTTTTTGTTTTTCACTTGCAGTTACAGTTGGTTTTGCTTCCTGCTTATCATTTGTCGATGTTTGTGGTCTGTAATATACACCATCATCTTCATTACTCGAACTTGTTTGATACATTGCTGTACAAGAAGTAAAAAGCAACAAAGGAATTAAGAATAATCTAACTAAAGTTTTCATTTTTTTGGTCCTCCCATTTTATTATTTTGTATAAATGTAATTCTAATGCTTATATTTTTTAATTTTGCTGATTATTTAATAATATAATTAACGAATATTTATACACAAAATTCATACCAAAACATCGCAAAATGGCAAAAGAATTAACTAAAAGAGAAGATAATTATTCTCAATGGTACAACGAGCTGGTTATTAAAGCTGATTTAGCTGAAAACTCAGCTGTAAGAGGCTGTATGGTTATTAAACCTTATGGTTATGCAATATGGGAAAAGATGCAGGCTGCACTCGACAAAATGTTTAAAGACACAGGGCATCAAAATGCTTATTTCCCTTTGTTTATACCTAAATCTTTCTTTAGTAGAGAGGCAAGCCATGTTGAAGGTTTTGCAAAAGAGTGTGCAATTGTTACGCATTATCGTTTAAAACAAGATCCAAACGGTAAAGGTGTTATCGTTGATGAAGATTCAAAACTAGAGGAAGAACTTATTGTTCGTCCAACTTCCGAAACTATTATTTGGGATACTTATCGTAACTGGATACAGTCTTATCGCGATTTACCTATCTTGGTTAATCAATGGGCTAATGTGGTAAGATGGGAAATGCGTACACGCTTATTCTTACGTACTGCCGAATTCCTTTGGCAAGAAGGTCATACGGCTCATGCTACACAGGAAGAAGCTGTTGAAGAAACTAAAAAGATGCTTGAAGTTTATGCTGATTTTGCAGAGAACTGGTTAGCATTACCGGTTGTTAAAGGTGTTAAAACTGTTAACGAACGTTTTGCAGGTGCTGTTGATACTTATTGCATTGAAGCTTTAATGCAGGATGGCAAAGCACTTCAGGCAGGGACTTCTCATTTTCTTGGTCAGAACTTTGCTAAAGCTTTTGATGTTAAATTCTCTGATAAAGAAAATAAACAAGAGTATGTATGGGCTACTTCATGGGGTGTTTCTACACGATTGATGGGTGCGTTGGTTATGGCTCATTCTGATGATAATGGATTGGTATTGCCTCCTAAATTAGCTCCTATTCAGGTTGTGATTATTCCTATTTATAAAAATGCCGAACAACTTGCTTTAATAACCGAAAGAGTTTTAAAGATTAAGAAAGCTATCGAATCAAAAGGTATTTCTGTTAAATATGATGATAGGGATACTTACAAACCGGGCTGGAAGTTTGCTGAGTACGAATTAAAAGGTGTGCCTTTGAGATTGGCAATAGGCCCTCGTGATATCGAAGAAGGAACTATAGAAGTTGCTCGTCGTGATACTTTAGAGAAATCCACTTATCAACAAATAGATATTGAAAACAAAGTGGAACATCTATTGGAAGCTATTCAGAAAAATCTTTATCA
Organism: Bacteroidota bacterium; assembly: GCA_037134755.1. GTDB lineage: Bacteria > Bacteroidota > Bacteroidia > Bacteroidales > JACABE01 > JBAXLO01. Next base: position 8,322 of record JBAXLO010000056.1, read on the forward strand.
AAAGGCATTAACTTTCAGAGATGACCTTACTTATAAAGTTGACACTTGGGCAGAGTTTAAAGATGCTATCGAAAATAAGGGTGGATTTGTGTATGCTCATTGGGATGGCACTACCGAAACAGAGTTAAAGATTAAAGAGGAATCTAAAGCTACGATACGTACTATTCCATTGAATAATCCTCAGGAGAATGGCAAATGTATTTATACAGGTAAACCTTCCACGCAAAGAGTTATTTTTGCGAAAGCATACTAGGGGGAAGAAGTACTTGGAATAACGAAATAATTACGAATTACGTTTTGTTGTAATTCATTTATAATATAAAATAGCAGTTGTCTTATCATGGACAGCTGCTCTTTTTATTAGAAGTCCTCTCTTCGACCCCTTAGCGGAGTCAAAGCGTTTGTTTTTCGTAACTCTTAATTGATTTCTATTCTTTTACAAACTTCCTTACTTCAGCTTCTTTATCTGTGTAAAGTTTTTAAATATAAACCCCTCTCGCGAAAGTGGAAGTATTAATTGTTATCATTAATTATTATATTAGAAAAGCCTTGCATAATTTATTAGAGAATGCAGGGCTTTCTTATAACGGTCATCATCAAAGCCAAAACATATTCATTAATATTTTTATATTTAGTTCCAAAGTTCGGATTTTAATATTAATGTTGATAAAGGATCTTTTAAAAGAATGATTTTATTTATATAAATCTCCACCTAGAGCACTATAAAATTCTAACGTTAATTTAATTGCATCTTTTGTTTTTTTGGATATTTCGATATCAGAATATTTATCTCCATCAAATCGCAATTTAGTTGAATCTGAGATAATCAGTTCTTTTAATATTTTACATAATAATTGGGTGTTGAAATTCCATGGAATATCCCTAAAAATTCATAATAAAAAACCTTCATCAAACAATTGCTGAGTTTTTTTTGATTCTTCCTTTTTTAACCATGAAACGAAAAGTCAATTGAGAAGAAACAAATAAACACTTGTATAGACGTAGTTAACAGTGGTTCTCTTTTAGAAAAAATCTTTAGCTATTTCCCAAATAACAATTCCCGCGCTTACCGCAATGTTTAGGGAGTGCTTTGTGCCAAACTGCGGTATTTCTATGCTTCCATTTACGAGTAACATCACTTCCTCAGCCACCCCGTCTACCTCATTGCCAAACACAAGCGCAATCTTTTGGTCAACTTCTAATTTAAAATCTTTTAAGCTGATACTTTTCTCAACCTGCTCGATAGCATACACGCTGTACCCATCGGCTTTTAGATGCTCTATGGCAGCTATGGTGGTTTCGAAGTACTTCCATTCAACCGATTCGGTAGCACCCAAAGCTGTTTTATGAATTTCGCGATTTGGAGGAGTTGCAGTTATGCCACACAGATAAATTTTAGCCATTCTAAAGGCATCAGAAGTCCTAAAAACAGAACCAATATTGTGTTGACTTCGCACATTATCAAGTACAATAACTACAGGCAACTTATCTGCCTTTTTAAAGTCCTCAACACTTAAACGATTGAGCTCACTATTTGGAATTTTACGCATATTTTATTAATTAAACTAGGTAGCTTAGTTTTTAAAGACAAATTAAAGTGCAACAGTTATTTGCCTGTAACCACTTGTCCGCTTTTATAGTTTAATTCGGAGCCAAACATGCTGTGTGGTATCATATATATCAATAATAAAGCCACCGCAGCTACCACAACCATAGTTCTTTTTGCTTTATTTCGATATAAAACAAAAGCAGCTATCGCCCAAAAGATAAAAGCTATCAAAGTTTTGTTATCAGTAAGGTCTTTACCGAAAGGCCAGCCAGTCCAATAGGCACCAAATGCATATTTTTGCACGACAGGCCCAAGAATTATTCCACCAATAAACAATGTAACTAAAGTTATAATAGTATATTTAAAAGTATTTTTACCTTTTATCAAAGCTTCGATACCTGTTCGTGACGAAAACAGCATTGCCAGAAACATTAACAAAATATGCGGTATCATAACTAAAGGTGGCACATCACCTGTAAAGCGTATAACCACAGGCGTTGCGTTTAATGCGTAACTGTCGTTTTTGTACTTTAGATAGGCTTTATATTCCAACTTTCCGGCCATTGGTTGAGCCGGCAATTCGCCCACCAACTCCTTCATTTCATTGCGTTTCATTGGCACTTCCGTCCATTCTTCATCTGATTTAAAATGCCTGTAAATAAGAGAGCCGGATAAAGCAGTATCAAGCTCTTTAAAAGTTATTAATGCATTAGATGACGTGACATGCGAACGCAAAAGCTTAAATTTAATAGCTGTTTCTGCAATATTTATCTTTCCTGTTACGGGATACGTGGGACCTGTCATACGTTGGAAGACAGCTATTGAAATAGTAAAAATTATAGCAACAACCCACCACACAATTGATTTAGTTTTATCGTTCATAATTGTATTATTTATTTGAATTTTGTTTCTTACTTGCTTTTATTGCATCATAAATTAGCTGATGTATATTAGTTCTTATATTTAAATCCGTAATTTTGTGATTGTTTGCATCAGGGCAAACTCTGTTGGATAAGAATACATAAACAAGGTTCTCTTTGGGATCGGTCCACACATAAGTACCCGTAAAACCAGAGTGTCCATAGCTTAATTGGGAAGCACTTTTGCAAACAGGGCCACTTTCGGAAGGAGTAGGAAGCTGTCTATCGAAACCTAACCCACGACGGTTCTTAAACAATGGGAATTGTTGACGTGTAAATAATTCAACAGTTGCTGAATCAAGATATCTTTTGCCTCCATAAGTTCCTTTCTGCAAAAGCATCTGAAAGATAACAGCCAACTCATTAGCATTTGAAAACAAACCTGCATGCCCAGAGATACCACCCAGCATTGCTGCCCCCTGATCATGTACATATCCCCTCACAAGCTGCTTTCTAAAGTCAATATCGTTTTCGGTTGGGATAATATTGCTCAGCGGTTGATGCTCTAATGGATTATAGAAGGTATTTGTCAAACCCAGAGGTGTGTAAAACTGTTCATTTACAAATTGATCTAATGGTTGTTTAGCAACCTTCTCAACCAACTCTCTCAATAAATAAAAACCAAGGTCACTATACACATATTCCTCTTTCTCTAGCAAGTCAGAGTTAATAATATCTTTAAGAATACTGACCTGGAAATTACTTCTTAAGTAAATACTGTCAGCAACCTTAATACCATATTTCTTTGATGGAGTTTTACGATAAAAATTTGAATCCAAAGTACCATTAACTAACGTTTTTGTATAAAAAGCAATCCAAGGCTTAAGTCTTGCCTGATGTGTCATTACTTTTCGGATAGTAATATCTTTCTTGTTTGAATGTTTTAGATACTTTAGATAATCAGATAGTTTCTTATCCAGGTCTATTTTGCCTAGCTGATAGAGTTTCATCATAGCAAGTGTGGTTGCCGCTACTTTAGTAACCGATGCCAGATCATATATATTATCATTAGTAACCGGACTATTGTCATCATAGCTCTTAGTTCCAAATGATTTCTGATAGAAAACCTTGCCATCCTTTGCAGCCAGTATCTGACAGCCCGGGAAGGCTTTCTCCTTAATACCATTCATTGCTATGTTATCAATCTTATTCAAAAGCTCATTATCTAAATTTATTTCTTCAGGTAGCACGTATCCTAGTCGATTTCGGCTAGTCTTTAAACTTAAATCTAAAGGATACTTTTCGTTAATAGTAACAGGGAGTATTCCTTTAGCCTCACTTCCGCCAAATATCAGCTGAGCTGATACATTTTGAGCCTCAGGTTTATCCTGATACGAAACAATAATTGCAGGTATGTTTTTATCATTAAATAAACTTAAAGTATAAGGATAACCAAAGATGTCAAGAACAACCTGAGTCTTTTTAGAAAGTTGCTCAACTAGTTCAAATGTCTGTTTTGTCATCCCAAAGTTAGTCTCAAAGTGACTATTTGTATTATGAATACTTATTATGATAAGATCATGTTTGGATATTTCTTTTATAAAGTTTTCATTTAGATGCAGATTGAAATCTTTAGAAAGATTATAACAAGTAACTTTTGCATATTTTCTTAAAGTCTTTTGGAAATTATTCTCCATCTCATCACCAATTGCTAAAACTGCAATAGTATTATACTTTTCGATATTCTTTAAGGGTATAATGTTGTTATCATTCTTAACTAGTGTCACAGCATCCCTGTAGATTTCAGTACAAAGCACATCCGATTCCCTATTATTTAGTTTATCAAAAAGCTTATCTGTACTTACCATTGCAGATTTGTTAAGACCCATATCAAATTTATAAGATAATACTTTCTTACATTTAATATTAAGCTCATCCAACGAAACTAGATTACTATCTATAGCAGTTTTAATCGAACTAATAGCAGTACCAACACTCTCAGGCAATAGCAACACATCGTTACCCGCTTGTAAAGCCTTAATTTCTATCTCACCTGCTTTATAATAGTTGGCAATTCCTTTCATCTCTAAAGCATCAGTAAAAATAAGACCCTTAAAACCAAGTTCTTTTTTTAATTTTTCTGTAACAATTGTTTTAGATAGTGTGGAAGGAGTGTTTTTAACACTATCTAGAGAAGGAATATACAAATGAGCAACCATTAAGCCATTCAAACCATTTTTAATAAGTTCTTTAAAGGGATAAAGATCTAATGTATCTATCATTTCTTTCGAATGATTAATGATAGGAAGTTTAAGATGAGAGTCAGAATCAGTATCACCGTGTCCGGGAAAGTGTTTAGCGGTAGTTATCAATCCACAATTCTGCATACCTTTCATATATGCTACACACTTACGAGCAACTTTTACTTTATCTTCGCCAAAAGAGCGACTATTAATGATGGGATTCTTCGGATTGCTGTTAATATCAGCAACCGGAGCAAAGTTAATGTGTATTCCAAGCAGCTTACATTGCCTAGCTATTTCGCAACCTAGTCTATATATAAGGTCATCTTTCTCCAAAGCCCCTAATGTCATCTGTCTTGGAAAGGAAACCGTGCTGTCGAGTCGCATAGCAAGCCCCCATTCACCATCAATAGATATAAGCAGTGGAGTTTTAGCAAACTTTTGGTAATAATTAGTAGCACCTGCCTGAGATGTTGGGCTACCTTTAAAGAAACAAATGCCACCTATATTATATTTAGTAATATGTTTTACAATAGTGTCATAATAAATAGAATCTCTATCCGAAAAAGAACGAATAACTATTAACTGAGCTATTCTTTCTTCCACCGAAAGTGAGTTAAACACGGAATCAACCCATTTCTGTTTTATTGATTCAGATGTATTGTTCCCGACTTTAACCTGTGCGTAAATATTAGCAGGAAGTATAAATAGTAATAAGAGTTTTAAAATTATGTTCTTCATTAATAGCAGTAAGCATGTGATAAATTAATCCTGCAAAGTTACATTTATTTTTAGATTTTAAGACAGGATGATGTTATCAAAAAAAAAGTCTCGCTTAGCGAGACTTTTAAAAGTTTAAAGTAAAAATTTATTTTACTTTTCCGGCTAATTCAGTACCTGTTTTAAACTTTACTACCTTTTTGGCTGCAATTTTAATTTCTTTTCCAGTCTGAGGATTACGCCCTTTTCTTGCTGCCTTTTTAATTACATTCCAAGACCCGAAGCCTATTAATGTAACTCTGTCACCTTTTTTTAATGATTTAGATACTGTTGAAATAAAAGCTTCAACTGCTTTTTTTGTTTCAATTTTTGTCATTTTTGATTCTGCTGCCATAGCATGAATTAACTCAGCTTTGTTCATTTTTCTAATGTTTTAAATTATAAATTGTTTAATTACTAATTTGAGTTGCAAATATAATAAATAAATCAAGATTGTCAAGTGTTTTTGACAGAAAAATGCAAAAATGTTAATAAATAAAGGCTTTTGTTAATAACTTTTGTTGGATTGTGCTTATTTTTCTAGTATTTTAAAGGGATTTAATTTTCAAAGTCCTTCTTATTTTATAACCTCAAAGTTATCACCTATATTAAAACCTCGAAGAAAATCGCAAATATTCATTCTCTTTTTACCTGCAAGTTGAATATCTACCAAATGAACGAAACCATCCAATGAAGAAATCTTAAGAAAAGTTTTATTATCGGTAAAAATCTTACCTGTAGAAAAACTATGAACACTTATTTCTGACAACGCTTTAAAAACTTTTAAATAATAAGTATTATTATCATTCAATGACAACAACTCAGTAAAAGCAGTAGGAATAGGGCTTAGACCTCTTATAAGATTTACAATATCTTTTGACTTATGTTCCCAATTGATTCTACAATGCTCTTTAAATATCTTAGGTGCTTTTTTAATAACACTATCATTACTTATTAGTGTGAGCTGATCTATAGGTGTTATCTTTTGATTCTCTATAGCTTTAACGGTTTTCAACACTAACTCTGCACCTTTCACCATCATCTCATCATGAAGCTCCCCAAGACTCCAATCTGCATCAATTAATATTTCTTTTGATAGCAGTATCTTCCCTTCATCTATATTATCGTTTAAAAAGAAGGTAGTAAGTCCGGTTTCTGATTCTCCATTTATGATAGCCCAGTTCATAGGTGCTGCTCCACGATAATCAGGAAGTAGTGAAGCATGTAAATTAAAAGTGCCTAATGCAGGTAATTGCCATAAAACTTTTGGCAGCTTCTTAAAAGCAACAACAATTTGCAAATCGGGATTAAGTTCTTTTACAGTTGCAATAAAATCTTCATCATTTAGTTTTTCAGGTTGTAATATTGGGATATTATTATCAATTGCAAATTGCTTTACCGGAGATACAGTTAGTTTTTGTCCTCTACCTGATGGTTTATCAGGATTGGTAACAACTGCTATTACATTATAGTTGTTTTTTAACAATATGTCAAGAGATGCAACTGCAAAATGGGGTGTCCCCATGAAAATAATATTCATATTATTAATGATAATTTATTTTTCAAGATCATTGATTAGTCCAACCATTTTAATAGCAGTAATCGCTGCTTCTATCCCTTTATTGCCATGTTTCCCTCCTGAACGTTCTTTGGCTTGTTCAAGGGTATTTGTTGTTAACAAACCAAATATTACAGGGCAATTATATTCCATATTAAGTTTCATTATACCATTTGAAACTGCATCACAAATAAAATCAAAGTGACGAGTTTCACCTTGTATTACACATCCAAGACAAAGTACTGAATCAACTTCAGTATTCTCAAGCAATAGTTGTGCCCCTAAAACTAGTTCAAAGCTACCCGGTACTCTTTTTACAATTATATTTTCTTTAGACACACCATTATCCAAAAGAGATTGATATGCACCTTCTGCAAGTGCATCAGTTACCTCTGCATTCCATTCAGACACTACTATCCCGAATTTCATATTGTCAGCTTTAGGAAGTGTATTTTGATTATATTCTGATAAGTTCTTTAAATTTGAAGCCATACTATATTATTATTAGTTGTTAAAAAAAACAATAGGCAATTTGCTTATGAATTATGCAAATTGCCTATAGCTTATGAAATCGTTTTATTATTATTGATTCAACATCCCTTTTGCTCTTGCAATAAGTTTGTCAACTTCTCTTGATTCTTGTGATTTAAAATGTTCTTTCTTTATCTTTTCATACATTTTCAAAGCATTGGCCCAATCAGATTTCCCTTCATAAACATATCCGGCTTTTAATAAGTACTGTGGTGCAGTAAAATTATTATCATTCCTTTCAACAGCTTTTAAATAATACTTTAATGCATTATCAGCATCATTTTGTTCCATATAAGCATCGCCTATTGAACCCAATGCAACAGAACTTATGATCTGGTCTTTTCCGTTATATTTTTTTAGATACGTAATTGCATCATCAAACTTATGTTGTTTAAGATAAATGATACCTGTATAATACTTTGCCAAATTAGCAGCATCAGTCATACCATAATTATCTATCACATCAAGAAAACCAATATGTTCTCCATCACCATTTAAAGCTTGTTTTAAAGAGTCTAGTTCAAAATATTTTTCTGCATAGAACATCTCACTATGAGCTTTTATTTCTTTTGGTTCAAAATAAAACCTTTTGGATCCAAAATATCCTAATACCAATACAATTAATGTTCCTACTACTATCAGTATAGTCTTTTGATGATGCTCAATAAATTGTTCTGTTCTGCTTAATGCTTCTTCAACTGCTAGTATTTTTCCTTCTGTGCTATCTTGTTTTTTTGCCATTATTATGATTTTGGGTGCAAATTTATTAAATTTTTCTTAATATCTTAATAAAATTATTCTTTTTTATTAAAAAATCTTATCACAAATGTATTCAAATATCAGAAAATGAATACAAAATGAAATATTATTAATTTTTAGTATTTTGTGGCTTTTATTTATATCCGAAGTCATGGTTTAAATATAAATAAGAAGTAAAACAACTTATCTTTAGATAAAATGAATCTACATAAATACCTGAAATCAAATTCCTCCCCCTCTCAGCGGAGTTTAAGCATTTGTCTTCCGTAATTCGTAATTGATTCTTATTCTTTTACAAACTTCCTTATTACAATTTCTTTATCTGTATATAGCTTTAGAATGTACACTCCATTCGCGAAAGCGGAAGTATTAACAGTAGTTTTCTTATTATTAATAATTGATGTATATACGGTTTGACCGATAAGGTTTAGTATCTCTAATCTTTGTGCTGTATTGGAATTGGGTTTTATGATGAGGTTGTTGAGTAGATCTGAAGCTAAAGAGCATTTTCTTTTGCCAGTGTGGTTTAATTCTTCTTGTTTTTCAACTCTAAGTACTTCTTCCTACCTTATTACTGTTACAGAGCCATGTTTGCTTTGTAATTCTCTTGTATAAGGACCTTTATAATAAAATAACCATTCATAAACTCCAGTTGGCACATATTCATTTTTATATCTACCATCCCAATATGCATCGGATGTCTTTGCCTCAAACAATAATTCTCCCCACTTATTATATATATACAATTCATAAACGATTAATTCGCATTGAAGAACTGGTTTGAAATAATCATTTAAGCCATCACCATTTGGGGTAAATGCATTAGGGAAATAGATATAACAACCACAATCTTTATATTTAATATTAAAATCTTTTTTTATTGTATCACATTGATTTAATAATTCTACATAATAACTACCTTCTTGATTAATCAAATGAGTAAATTCTGTATTATTTCCATCATACCATAATACATTATAATAAGTACCATCAGGTATAGTTATATTTATTGGAGTACCCAAACATAAAGTAGTATCATTAAATAAATAATAATCAGGTGGTGAATCAATTTCATTAACTTTAATTGTATCTGATGTACTACACAAACTATTTATTGAAACTTTAACCCAATAAGTACCTGAACTTGTAACATTATAAATTGAATCTGTTGAACCATTATTCCATAAGTAAGTAGCATTTGGAGTTGTTGCATTAAGAATTATTGAAACACCTTTACATATAGTTGTATCACTCCCAAAATTAACTATTGGGTTTGGAATATATGTTACATTAATGGTATCACTTGCAGAACAAATATTATTAGTTGTAACTGTTACCCAATAAGTGCCAGTTTGAATTACATTATATATTGAATCAGTTGAAGAATCTTGCCAAAGATATTGTGAATTTGGATATATTGTTTTTAATAGTAATGTTTGCCCTGAACATAATGTTGTGTCATTACCTAAGTTTATTAAAGGTATAGCAGTATAATTAACCGTTATTGTATCGTAAGCAGAACAATTATACTCATTTGTAACTTTTACCCAATACAATCCTTGTTGACTTACATTATAAGTTGAATCTGTTATATTGTCCTGCCATAAATAAGTTGAATTTTGATTTGTTGCATTTAATGTTAGTGTTTGCCCATAGCAAAGTATAGTATCATTACCAAGATTAACTATTGGATTTGGACTGAATGCAACATTAATAGTATCGCTTGCCGAACAAATATTATTTGTTGTAACTGTAACCCAATAAGTACCCGATTGACTAACATTATATATTGAATCAGTTGAATAATCCTGCCAAAGGTAAGCTGTATTTGGATAAGTTGCATTTAATTGCAATGTATGCCCTGTACACAAAGAAGTATCATTTCCTAAATTTATTAGAGGTAAAGAATGATAACTAACAATTATTGTATCGTAAACTGTACAATTATACTGATTGGTAACTTTTACCCAATAAGTACCTTGTTGACTAACATTATATATTGAATCTGTTGAATTATCCTGCCACAGATAAGTTGAATTTGTATTTGATGCATTTAATAGCAAAGTTTGTCCCGCACACAGTATTGTATCAATTCCTAAGTTTACCTGTGGTGCATTATTAACATAAACAGTATAGTAAGCAGTATCAATATTATTATAAGCAACATAAGTAGTAGTAATTAGTGGTGTTACTGTTATCATAGAATCTGTTGCAATTATAAATGTTGGGTTTAAGCTATCCGCCCATATTACTGTTGGCTTTCCGGCTATTATATTTAGAGTTGTTGGTATTCCTTTGCATAATAAGGAATCTCCACCTATTTTTAATTTTGGGTATATTTCTATCTTATCTATAAAAAAGAAAGTAATTGCAAAATAAGATATATTATTATCATAAATGGGAGGATATGTATATAAAGTGTTTACGTTGCTTCTAAAATTCCCTAAAGTAATATAATTATAGGAACTATCTGCAATATATTTATAAATATAATGAGTCCAATTATCACACGAATTGATTATTGAAGTAATTTCTAATTGTGGATTTACGTTAATTACTTCCGAGCATACTTGTGTTAAAGGACTCATTGAGAAGTGAATTCCAAAATTATTGCTAATGCTTGTTGAACATCCGTAAGTACTATCAGTCAGATGACCATTTGTTAAATAAAAAGAAACCGAATATTGCTGTCCTGTAGCCATAGGTAAATATAAATGAGAAGATAGATATTCCCTTCCATCACTATAATTTGTATCAACATTTATACCAATATCCATTTGCCCATTTCCTGATAATGGAGAAATAGCACAAGGATACATAAAACTACCAACATAAGAATAATCAGGACTTCCGCAACCGCCATTTAGATTACTGTCTATGCCATTCCATCCAACAGCAAGATCAACTTGTGTCATATGAGTAGGTAAAGCTGAATAGATTTCAAAATCACCATTATAGACAAGATTAGTTGTCTGGGCACTTATTTTAGTGCCAGTTAATAAAACAAAGAGGTAGATTATTAATAGTGTTATTTTTTTCATTTACGACGACAAAGATACAAAAACATAAGCAATATTTTTTTTTATTTTAAAAAAGAAGGTAAAGTTCTAATGAACTTTACCTTCTATGATCTTTAAATTTACTTTATTATAACCAGTTTCTGATTATAATTTTGATTAGTAGTAGTAATACGAAGATTGTAAACACCTGCTTTAATACTGTTGATGTTTAGTGTTTGTAGTTTTTCAACAGTATTAATTGTAGTATTGTAGATTAATTTACCGCTTAAGTCATAGAACTCAACATTAGCTATTCCATCTATTGCTCCATCCAATGATATATACAATCTATCATTAGCAGGATTAGGATAAACTTTAACATTATCAGCTTTTGCAATTTGTGGATTATGTATAGGTGCTTTGGCATATTCAAGCACAACATTAGCTGTATCAATATTCAACATTACACGTGCTGTAAATACAGCATCACCACCTGCATAAGCTTCAAGACAGGCTATGGCATATAACGTATCGTATTGTCCTTGTCTAAAGTCGAATATACTACTTGCCCAGGTATTAATATAAATATTATCTACAATTTTACGATTGGTATTAATAGTTGTGTCATCAGCTACCTGCATTAGTTTTAATTTGGCAGCTTCCAGATTTTGCTCTTCAAGTTCTTTTCGCATTTTCAGTACTTTTTCCATATCCGAATTGAAAGCATTGTTATAGAATTGCTGATAATCATTATCATCAGTTCCTCCCATATTGATTATCGACGAATCATTACGCAAGATTTTATAAGCATATTCATTGTCTGTTTTACGGTATTGTTCCTCCAAAAATGAATATTCAATTTCGCCTCTTACTATTTTGCCCAATGCGTGTTCGCGTTTGCTCTGATTGTCAATTGGGTCAGGTCCACTCTGACCTCCATTATTTTCAGTGCATTTACTTAATCCATTCTGATAAGGAGTAGGCCAAATATATGAACCACCACCAATAGGCATTATAGCTAAAGTAGGGTCATATATTGAATATTGTGGATCATAAAAATATTTAAATGGTAGATTAGTTAGGCCATTATCAATCATTCTATAATGTGTTGAATTAATTGGCGTATCGTTTATCCATTGGTTATACGGATTGTAAACACCTGCTACACCCTGATGAGATAACTGCGAATTAGCACCAAATCTGAATCCGTAAAAATATAACTCCTGATTATTATATGCTGTAGATATGTTATCATGTCCAATTGCACAGATTACATATCCATTACCATTTGAAACAAGGGCATGTGCGGAAAAGGGTTTACTGGAGTCATTCCCATAAGGAGCATATATTTTGCTAAAGGAATTGGTCTGGCTAAAACAAATTGTATTTAGTAAAGCGAAATATATTATTATTATTATTATTTTCATTTATATATATATAAATACTGAGCAAAGTTACTAAAAATAACTTTGCTCAGTAAATTAAAATTTTATTTAAGATTAATTTTTAATAAATTTTCCACTCTTTATTACTTTACCATTGTTAAAGATTGTGCAAAAATAGGTGCCTTTGGCATAATCTTTTATTATCAGCAATTGCTCGTCTTTTGCCTTATTAAGATTTTTATCATATACGGCTCTACCCATAGCATCAGTAATAAACAATCTTAACCCATTTATAACTCCATTAATATTGTATGAAACTGTAATATATTCATTGGCAGGATTAGGACTTATTTTTAAATAAGATTCATCGGAAATTGGTTTAATTCTTCTTGTTTTTCAACTCTAAGTACTTCTTCCTACCTTATTACTGTTACAGAGCCATGTTTGCTTTGTAATTCTCTTGTATAAGGACCTTTATAATAAAATAACCATTCATAAACTCCAGTTGGCACATATTCATTTTTATATCTACCATCCCAATATGCATCGGATGTCTTTGCCTCAAACAATAATTCTCCCCACTTATTATATATATACAATTCATAAACGATTAATTCGCATTGAAGAACTGGTTTGAAATAATCATTTAAGCCATCACCATTTGGGGTAAATGCATTAGGGAAATAGATATAACAACCACAATCTTTATATTTAATATTAAAATCTTTTTTTATTGTATCACATTGATTTAATAATTCTACATAATAACTACCTTCTTGATTAATCAAATGAGTAAATTCTGTATTATTTCCATCATACCATAATACATTATAATAAGTACCATCAGGTATAGTTATATTTATTGGAGTACCCAAACATAAAGTAGTATCATTAAATAAATAATAATCAGGTGGTGAATCAATTTCATTAACTTTAATTGTATCTGATGTACTACACAAACTATTTATTGAAACTTTAACCCAATAAGTACCTGAACTTGTAACATTATAAATTGAATCTGTTGAACCATTATTCCATAAGTAAGTAGCATTTGGAGTTGTTGCATTAAGATTCATTGAAACTCCTTTACATATAGTTGTATCACTCCCAAGATTAACTATTGGGTTTGGTATGTAAGTTACATTTATAGTATCGCTTGCCGAACAATTATTATTAGTTGTAACTGTTAACCAATAAGTACCTGATTGGCTTACTTTATATGTTGAATCAGTTGAATAATTTTGCCAAAGATAAGTTGAATTTTGATTTGTTGCTTTTAATGTTAGGATTTGCCCTGTGCATAATGTTGTATCGTTACCTATATTTACTTGAGGTACATTATAAACATAAACAGTATAATAAGCAGTATCTGATGTATTAAATGCTACATAAGTTGTAGTTGTTAGTGGTGTTATTGTTATCATTGAATCCGTTGCAATTATTATATTAGGGTTTAAGCTATCCGCCCATTTTACTATACTATCCCCCTTAATTTTTAATGTTACTGTATTTCCACTGCAAATAACAGAATCTCCATTTATTGTAAGTTTATATGGAAACATTTCTATTTTATCTATAAAGTAGTATGCACTACTAAAATCATAACTATTACCCATAGTATTAGAATCATCTCTAAAATTACCTATCGTAATATATTTATAGGAGCTATCAGCTATATAAATAAAACTAAAATGTTGCCAGTAATTACAAGCATTAATAATAGTATTTATTTCTATTTGTGGCACTACAGATATTGGGTAATAAGCAGCTTGAAATAAAGGATTATTTGAAAAATGAATACCGAAATTATTAGAATTACCTAAAATTATTGTTCCATTTGTCAGATAAAAAGAAACTGTATATTTATGTCCGGGTATCATTGACGTAGATAATTGGGCAGATATGTATTCCCGAACTGTACCATAAATGGAATAAGTCACTAGTCCCATTTGTCCATTTCCTGAATATGGTATAATTGGCTCAAATGGTGTTGTCCAACTATTATTAGTTGACAATATGTTAAAATAATCCGGACTGCCTTTGTTATCATAGTAGTTATAATCACCATTTACATTATTCCAGCCAATGCATCTATTTACTTCGCCCACAAAATCGGGTA
>JBAXLO010000057.1:0-22757 GCA_037134755.1 Bacteroidota bacterium
TCTTTTCGGTTACCTAATAACTTTCGGACTCCGTAAAGACATCTTTTCGGTAACCTAATAACTTTCGGACTCAGTAAAGACATCTTTTAGGTTACCTAATAACTTTCGCATGAGAAAAAGACATCTTTTAGGTTACCTAATAACTTTCGGACTCAGTAAAGACCTCTTTTATTAATATAAATATTGAGTGATGTATTAATTGTAAGCTATTTGTATAAACAAAAGTAAGCGATGCAATAACCCAGCTCGACTTCGGTGACCGTAATGTCATCTGTCAGCGGAGCCGAGGTGCCAAGCTTACCGGAAAGAAATATTTAATAAATCTATTCGTTTTATAGTATGGTGTGATAAAAATGAGTAAGTTTATTTTATTAAAAAATATTTTTGATTAGGATGTTATTTTTGTTTTTATTTTGAATAAAATAGGGCTTGTGTTAATTTAATTAGTAATTTTACCAAAAAAAAAGGACAAAAAACAAAGTCTCGGTTTTATAAAAAACACACACAAGTTGAAAATAATAAATTAAAATGACAGAAAAAGAATTAATACAAAGTATAGTTGAATATTTTGAAACATATATTTTCAAAAATCATATAAACTCGTCCCTAAAGTATCATTCTAAACTTAAATCATACAACATTAATCCTATAGTTGTTAAATATCTTTCAAAAGTATTAGAAGGTAATTATAGTCCTGAAGGAGTTGCAAAAGCACTTTATTATCCAAGAGTATTGGGTACTTCTATAAATACTTCTTTTGGAACTCGAATACAAACCATGTTTGTTGAATTACAAATTGCAAATGGTTCACTTATAAAAGGAATGGATATTGAATTTACAGATAAAATTGATAAAAGAAAAAAATGGTGTCAACTTAAATCCGGGCCTAATACCATTAATTCTGAAGATGTACAACCACTAATAAAAAAGTTTACAAATACAATTCAACTTGCTCGAACAAACAATGCATTTAAAGATATAAACAATACAGATTTTATTGTTGGTGTTGTATATGGAGAAAGTTCGGAATTAAGTATGCACTATAAAGAGATAGATAAATCTCATCCAGTTTATATTGGCAAAGATTTTTGGTATAGAATAACAGGATTCCCTAATTTCTATAATGGATTGGTAGCAGCATTGCATTTATCTATTAATAGTATCGATACGAAAGATTTAATAAACATAGGATGTAAAGAATTGGCTGAAGAAATTAGAACATCCCCATTATTTCAATTTTAAACTTGAGTAATATTTATTTAAGAATTTAACAATTGAATAACCAACTTCACAACCTAGATTAACAGGAACAGCATTACCAATTTGTTTATATTGTTGAGATGTTGAACCTTCAAATTTCCATTCGTCAGGAAAGGTTTGAATACGGGCATACTCACGTACAGTAAATGGACGTGTTTCATCAGGATGGCATCTTTCAGTCTGTTTTTGAGCAGGACTGCAAGTTAAAGTCAAGCAAGGTTCATCCCAACCTATTCTTCTGGCAATACCTGTTTTGCCACCTCCTAAATGGAAACTCCCTCCCAAAAACTCTTTTTGAATATCTAATGGTAAGTCTCTCCAATATCCTTTTGGTGGAACTAAATCTAAAACCTCTTCCTTTTTTTTAGGATAATTTACACCTTTAGATTGTGGCACATCACAATCAAACAAATCACCTTTTTTCAATGCGTCCACAAGATTGTAAATTCTTTTATGAGGTTTTGGGTATTCATAGTTAAAATTAATATCTTTTCTTATTCCAACTAAAATTATCCGCTCTCTCTTTTGTGGCACTTTAAAATTTATAGCTTTTAACACTTGAACAGGAACAACATTGTATCCAATTTCATCTAATATAGAAAGCATTCCTTGTAAAGTTTTTCCATTTTCGTGACTCAATAAACCTCGAACATTTTCGCCAATACAAATAGGAGGATTAACTTCTTTAACAACTCTGGCAAATTCATAAAAAAGAGTTCCTCTAGCATCATTTAAACCTAATTTCTTTCCGGCATAACTAAACGCTTGACAAGGGAAACCACCTGTAACCACATCAACTTTGTTATGATATTCCGAAAAATCAAATGTCTTAATATCTCCTTCTAAAACTTTCCATTGAGGACGATTTTTTCTTAAAGTTTGACAAGCCCATTTATCAATTTCATTTAATGTTACACATTTTAAACCTGCTTTTTCCATGCCAACAGCCAAACCTCCGGCTCCGGCAAATAGTTCTATAACTGAATAATCATTTTCAGGTTTAACATAATTTGAAACCTCATGTTCTATGTCTATTGATAAGTAATCACCAAATAACAATTCAACTTGCTCTTTTTTATATACTCGATAATTACTTATTGGCTCTCTAACAGCAGACAATTTACCTTCTCTATCCCATCTCCTAAGAGTTTCTTTACTTTTGCCTAATAATTCAGACGCTTCTGACAGTGTTAAATATTTGTTCATAACCATATTGCTTAACCTTACACAATGGTTACAAAATTACATAAAATATTTGAGCTAAACAAGCATAAATTTATAAAAATAAAATTCATTTTATAAAAGTTGGCTGAATTCAATTTATAAATGCAACTTATTACTATCACAGCTCAGCTCCGCCCGATGACCGTCCCTTAAGGAGATAAATTAAGAAACGCCTTGCATAATCAAATATGCAAGGCGTTTCTTATAATTATTAATCAAGATGTCTTATTTACTTTTGCCTTGATTAGCTACAGCTTCCATAAGCTTTTTGATCTCCTCTTCGTCGCCTAAGAAATAATCTTTTATAAGATTAAGATCATCATCAAATTCAAAAACATAAGGGATACCTGTTGGCAGGTTTAAACTTACTATATCATTATCACTAATATTCTTTAAATATTTAATGATGCCACGCAAACTATTGCCATGTGCTGCAACCAATACTTCGTTACATTCAACAAGCTTTTTAGAGATATTATTTTGCCAATAAGGCACAATACGCTCAACAGTTTCTTTTAATGATTCAGTTAATGGCAACAAGTTTTCATCAACATCAGCATATTTAATATCCAATCTTGGAGCCCTTGGATCATTCATTTCTAATGCTGCCGGTGGTACATCATAACTTCTTCTCCATACATGTACCTGCTCGTCACCATACTTCTGAGCTGTTTCGGCTTTGTTCAAACCTTGTAACATGCCATAATGTTTTTCGTTAAGTCTCCATGTTTTTTCAACAGGCAACCATAGAAGATCCATCTCTTCTAACATTAAATTAAGGGTTTTGATAGCCCTTTTCAGGTATGATGTATAACAATATTTAAACTGAAAGTTGTTTTCTTTTAAAACAATACCACCTTTTATTGCCTCTTCAACACCTTTAGCTGAAAGATCAACATCTGTCCAGCCTGTAAAACGATTTTCTTTGTTCCATTCACTCTCTCCGTGACGAACTAAAACTAATTTCTTCATATTGATTTGATTTAACACCCCACCCCAACCCTCCCCTAAGAGGGGAGGGAGTAGAAAAGGCTATTGATATTTATTAATTATTAACTGTCTTTAAACTTTAGGCATTTCAAACTTCATACTTTAGGCACTTATCTTCTCTAGTTTATTTTTCGACGACAAAATTACTAAAATTATTCCAGCTATAATAAAAGGAATGCTTAAGATTTGACCCATATTTAAAGTCATCTGACTTTCAAAGTTAACTTGATTCTCTTTTAAGAACTCTATAATAAATCTTACCATAAATAATGCAATCAAGAATATTCCAAATATCATACCGGGCTTTGGTTTGCCATCTTTCATGTAGTAATATTTAATTAATCCCAAAAAGATTAGCAGATAACACAAAGCTTCATATATTTGGGTAGGATGTCGGGCATCAACAGCATGATCTTTAACAAATATAAAACCCCATGGAAGATTAGTTACATGACCATATATCTCGGAGTTCATAAGATTGCCCGAACGGATAAAAACACCTGCCAGCGCCACTACAATTACTATTCTATCAAGCACCCACCAATAACTAAGCTTTGTTTTTCGATGATACATTACTAGTGCTAATATTATTGCAACCGCTGCTCCATGACTAGCCAAACCACCATGCCAGATATATAATATTTCGATTGGATTCTTTAAGTAATCACTTGGCTCGTAGAAAAGACAATGTCCTAAACGAGCTCCAACTACTGTAGAAAGAATCATATAAATTGCAAGCTTATCTAATAAAGGCAAAGGAACTCCTTCCTTTTTAAAGAACTTTTCCATTATAAGGTAGCCAACATAGAAGCCTAATGCGAAAAGAAGACCGTACCATCTTATAGATAAACCACCTAGATGAAATATTTCGGGACTAACATCCCAAGTAATGAAATTTAATAGCATAAATTTTTTCAGCAAATGTATGAAAGATTACGTTACTAAATGAAGTGATTAACGTTTTTTATGATAAAGTTAGGCTCTGTTAAGTTAATTATTCCGATATTTGCAGTTGAAAATCATAATGTAAACAACACTCATTTTGGTACAAGAATCCGGTAAAAAAAAGAAACAATGGCTGATAAAGCTAAAGAACAAGTATAGGCTTGTTGTGATGAATGATGACACTTTTGAAGAAAAGTTATCGTTTCGTTTATCGCGTCTAAATGTGTTTGTTGCATTGGGGACACTATCTATACTATTGGTGTTTCTTACAACTTATATCATCGCTTTTACTCCTTTACGGGAATATATTCCGGGTTATACTAATCTTAAACTTACAAAAGAATCGTATAATAATGCTTTAAAGATAGATTCATTGCAATCAATTGCACATAGTCAGGAGTTATATCTATACAATTTAAGATTACTATTAGAAGGTAAAGTAGTAATTGATAAAGTGCAACAACCACGTGATACCACTAAGAAATATAATAATATAGTACTTACTAAATCTAAAGAAGACTCTATATTGAGGCATTATGTTGAGAGCAAAGATAACAAGTATGATCTGGCTTCGCAGGATCTTATGATACAAAGTGATGAGCAGGCTCAGGCAAACTCTACCATTAATAGTTTCTTATACTTTACACCTTTAAAAGGAGTTATTCTTAATGGATTTGATATTGTTAAAAAGCATTATGGTATTGATATAGCAGGCAAGAAAGATGATGTTATTAAATCTGTGTTGGATGGAACTGTTATATTTGCCAATTGGACACTTGAAACTGGTTATATAATAGGCATTCAGCATCAGCATAACTTAATATCTGTTTACAAACATAATTCAGCATTGCTTAAAAAGACAGGTGATTATGTAAAAGCAGGTGAAGCAATTTCTTTTATAGGTAATTCAGGTGAACTTACAAGCGGTCCTCATCTGCATTTTGAACTTTGGTATAATGGAAGTCCTGTTAATCCTCGTGATTATATATCTTTCTAAATTAATCTTCTGCAAACACATTTAATGAAAAAAAGAGTAGCAATATTAGGTTCAACAGGTTCTATTGGAACGCAAGCATTGGAGGTTATCAAAGAACATTCTGATATATTTGAGGTTGAAGTTCTGACTGCACATTGTAATGCAGATTTATTAATTAAACAGGCTTTAGAATTTGAACCTAATTCAGTTGTGATAGGTTCTGATAAATTGTATCAAAAAGTATATGATGCTTTAAACTCTCATGATATTAAAGTGTATGCCGGAGAAGATTCGCTTACACAAATAGTAGAGTCGGATAATATAGATATAGTTTTAGCTGCTATTGTAGGATTTGCAGGATTAAAATCTACTATCAGAGCAATAGAATATAAAAAGACTATTGCTTTAGCAAATAAAGAAACCTTAGTTGTGGCAGGTAAACTTGTTACGAGCTTAGCGCGAGAAAATGGTGTTAATCTTTTACCTGTTGATTCGGAACATTCGGCTATCTTTCAATGTTTGGCAGGAGAATTTCATAATCCTGTTGAGAAGATATATTTAACAGCTTCAGGAGGACCATTCAGAGGAAAAGATAGAGATTTCTTAAATAAAGTAACTAAAGAACAAGCATTAAAACATCCTAATTGGGAGATGGGCAAGAAGATAACTATCGACTCTGCTTCGATGATGAACAAGGGTTTGGAAGTTATAGAGGCGCAATGGTTATTTGGATTGAAACCTGAACAAATAGATATTATCATTCATCCACAATCAATAATACATTCATTAGTACAGTTTCAAGATGGCTCGATGAAAGCACAAATGGGTTTGCCTGATATGAAATTGCCTGTTCAATATGCATTATCATATCCATATAGACTAAAAAGTAATTTTCCTCGTTTCAACTTCATGGATTATCCTGAGCTAACTTTTGAGAAAGTTGATAAGGATTTGTTTAGAAACCTTCAACTTGCTTATGAAGCTATGATAAAGGGTGGCAATATGCCTTGTATTTTGAATGCAGCAAATGAAGTTGTGGTATCTGCTTTCTTAAGGGAAAAGATTGGTTTTATGAAGATGCCTGATATTATTGAAGCTTGTATGCAAAAGATGAACTTTATTGCTGATCCGGGGTTTGATGATTATGTAAATTCTGATAAAGAAGCGAGAAGAATGGCTCTTGAAATTATGAATTATGAATTATAAATTATGAATGAAAATAAAAAATAGCTTTGAAAATAGTATATAGAATTAATAAAAAATAAAGACAAAGAATTAGGAGTTAGGATTAAGAAGTAAATACTATACATTCATAATTCATAATTCATAATTCATAATTAACAAAAAATAATACTACAATAAATTATGGGTGTATTAACACAGATATTCGGATTGATACTAAGTTTGTCGATACTGGTAATCCTTCACGAATTAGGTCATTTTACATTAGCAAAGTTATTTAAAGTCAGGGTAGAAAAGTTCTATCTTTTTTTCGATCCTTGGTTTTCTATCTTTAAGATTAAAAGAGGTGATACAGAATATGGTATTGGTTGGTTGCCACTTGGTGGTTATGTTAAAATATCAGGAATGATTGACGAATCAATGGATAAAGAACAACTAAAACAAGAGCCTCAGCCATGGGAATTCAGATCTAAGCCGGCATGGCAAAGATTTCTTATTATGATTGGTGGTGTGGTTGTTAACTTTATTCTTGCTTTGTTTATCTATTCGATGATTTTGTATGCATGGGGCAAAGATTATCTTCCGGTTAACAATATTAAATATGGTTTACATTTTCATGAGGTAGCTATAAAAGCTGGTTTTCAGAATGGAGATAATATTCTTAAGATTGATAATAATGTTATTGATAATATTGATGATATTTCGGGTTATATTATTAAAGGTAAGATAAAAGAGGTTACTGTTGATCGCAAAGGACAGAACGTTAACATTACGTTACCTGCTGATTTTACCGAGCAATTGATTAAAGCTAAGATACAAAAGATAGTTATCGATCCACAATTCCCTTTTATTATCGAGAAAGTTATGGATGGCAATCCTGCAGCTAAAGCAGGCTTGATACATGGCGATAGAATTGTAGCTATTAATAACATACAAACACCATACTGGCAAGATTTCACCGAAAAGGTTGATAGTTTTAAAGGGAAAGAAGTAGAAATAACTTACCTTAGAAATGGTGTTGAACAGAAACATAAACTTACGCTTACAGAAGATGCTAAGATTGGTGTTCAACCTGTTAATCCTACTAAACTATTAGAATTTAAGAAGAAAGAATACGGCCTTTTGAGTGCCATTCCGGCAGGTATTGGTTTAGGTGTTGAAACGCTTACCAAATATGTTACCGGTCTTAAGTATTTATTTACTAAAGCCGGTGCCAAACAAGTAGGTGGTTTTGGCGCTATTGGCGGTTTGTTCCCCACTTCTTGGGATTGGGAAAGCTTTTGGAGTCTTACTGCGCTGTTGTCAGTAGTTCTTGCCTTTATGAATATATTACCTATCCCCGCTTTGGATGGTGGGCATGCATTGTTTTTAACTTACGAGATTATTACCGGTCGTAAGCCTAGCGATAAGTTTATGGAGTATGCACAAATTACAGGTATGGTTATCTTGTTCTCATTGTTGTTGTTTGCCAATGGAAATGATCTTTATAAATGGTTATCTAAATATTTTTAAACCTTAGATATTACCTTTAATATTTCAATTACGAATTACGCCTGCCTGTCCGGTAGGCAGGAATGATGAATTATGAATGGAATATATAATTTTAATAATAAAACAGCCTTCATTCGTTTTGATGAAGGCTGTTTTTATTTATGATTAAATAAGAATATGTATTACAATTATTAATTGTTAATTGTTAATTATTAATTGTTTTAGTTGATTCTTATTATAAACGATGGAGTAGGTTTTCCTGCATTATTATCTATATCATAAGGGATGGCATAAATTGAATATTTATCTCCCGAATTAAATCCATTTACTAAACCTTTTGCTTTAAATAATTGACCAACCATTGAGTCAATACCAATGCCTTCGTCTGTTACCAAAGCAGCGTAAATATCGTAATGATGAGCAAATTTTGGTTTCGAACCTTCCATTATTACTCTTAAAATATCTATTCTTATTTCGCCTTTATTATTAGCATTCTTGCCTTTAATAGCGGCTTTAGTCCCTGATCCACCCTTTTTATAGAATTCATATTTTAATAAATTAGCCAAATTAGGATCTCCGGAAATATTTATTTTATCTTCTACAAAAAAAACATTATGAAAATACATATCTTCATATTCTGCTAAGTAAACCAACACTCTTTTGCCTGCTGCTTCATCGCCTTCATCGTGAAGTATCACGTCAGCGTCTATTTTATCAGTTAAAATAGTTATTTTGACATCATTGTTTGGAATACCCGCTGCTTCCACCTCATATTTTTTGATGTTTGCAGCATCATTTTTTGCAAATTGTATCCGCTCTGGTAATTTTCCTGAAGGCGGAGTTTTAATTAGTTTCTGTCTCATTTTTCTTTGAATTTAATTAATGATTATTTTTGTTCTATTTATTAATTTATAATATGCTATAATTCTGTCTATAACTATTGTATTTAAGATTATTACAGAAATAAAAGCTTTTGTTTTTATCGTAATTTAAGTTATTTATCAACAAAGCAAGCATTGTTGTGAACTTTCTTTCCAAAGTTGTAAACTTTCTTTCCAAAATTGTGAACTTTCCTTCCAAAGTTTTGGACTTTCTTTCCAAAGTTGTGAACTTTGTTTCCAATGTTTTGAACTTTGTTTCCAATGTTTTGAACTTTGCTTCCAAAGTTTTGAACTTTGCTTCCAATGTTGCGAACTTTGCTTCCAATGTTGTAAACTTTGCTTCCAATGTAGTGAACTTTGTTTTCAATGTTGTGAAATAAGCACTTTTTGTTACTAAATTATTATATTTAGTATTGAAATAGAGTGATTTATTTAGTTTGGAAAAAGATTGAGAATAGGGCTTAGTAATCTTATTATATCCGGAAGTTGATACGTTTTCTTGGACCGGAAGTTTAGTAGCTATGGTCAAGCAACGCGATCTTATCGCAAGAATGAGATTACAAATCTTTCATTATTATTAGCCCTTTTTTATTAACTGATTTAATATTCTGCAATATTAAGTAAAAGAATTGACAAATCGTTAATAATAATGATTTATTTTATTTGAGTTTAATTTTAAAAGAAGTATATCGTCATTGCTAACGAAGTGAAGTAATCTAAATTGTTGTATATAAAAGAGATTGCTTCGTCGCACCTCCTCGCAATGAGGGCATAGTGAATCGCAATAATGTTGTTATCATTCTAAATTAACTTATCGGATTATTCATCTGCTTTAGTTTTAATTTAAACTTGATAACGATATTATAAATTTATAATAATATCATTATCAACATTAATAAAAATAATAAAATCAATATAAAAATAAATAAAATAATACTGCAAAAAAAAAGAAAGCTTGCCTAACAAAAGACAAGCTTTCTTAATTATAACTCCAAGTACTCGAGGCACTCAAAGCACTCCAAGTACTTCTTTTTAATAACCGAAGATATCAGTTTGAGTAAGTTTCTTAACAGTGCCAAATTTTTCTAAAGCATTAAAATCCATATCAGCTTCTTTACCTAATATTATGTAAGATTTTGCTTTGTTTTTAACATAAGTTGCATTAAAATTCTTCACATCTTGCATTGTCATTGAACCAACTTTTTCGTATACATCCTTACGTACGTCATAGTTATGACCAAATTTTTGTGCATTCAAATAATTCCAAATAATGCTCATCTTAGTTGTACGCTCTGTATTAATCCTACTGATAATTGCATCCTTAGCAAGTTTAAATGCTGACTCGGATACAGGCATATTGTTAAATAACTCGTTAAAGGCGGTAAGTGCATCAATAACTTTATCGTTTTGTGTAGCTATATACGACACATTCATATAAGGCTTAAAAGGATCATTAGGAGTTTGATACGTAGAACGAGCAGTGTAAGCCAAAGAACGCTTTTCGCGCATCTCCTGAAAAACTATTGCATTCATTCCTCCACCAAAATAGGAGTTATATAGACTAATATCAGTAGCTAACTTAAGATTATACGCACCACCTTTAGTTGTCATCTGCACCTGAGCTTGTTTTGAATCATAAGGAGCATAATAAACGGTATTCTTTTCTGTTTCTAACTCCCTAAACTTAATAGGGATAGAGAAAGGTTTGAATTTTGCAGGAGCTTTATGATATTTTGTAATCAATTTAGTGAGTTTTTCAACAGGCTCTGTACCATAATACAAAACAGTATGCTCATAGTTGATAATATCTTTAATTTTATTGGTGAGCTGCTCAATTTTGATAGTCTTTAATTCCTGTTCCGAAAGGATATCAGTAAAAGGCGACTTAGCTCCAAAAGTAGCATAGTCAACCAAAGCAGCAAAGTTGCGATTTTGATTGAGTTTAGCGTCTTTACGAGACTTAAGCATATCATTAATAAAGTTATCAAAGGCAGTTTGGTCAGGTTTTACATTAGCCATCAAATCTTCCATCAAAGCTAAAGCCTTTTCCATGTTTTCGCTTAAACCACTTATAGATACATGTGTTTCTTCGTCGCCCGAAGACACTGAGAAATTACAAGCCAGTTTATAGAATGCCTGTTTAAATTCTTCGGCAGTCATCTTATTGGTACCTAAGTAAGGAAGCATCGAAATGGCAAGATCCATATACTTGTCATTATTGCTGCCCATCTTAAAATAATAGTAAAGATTAAAGGTTTTGTTCTCGGTATTTTCTTTGTAAAGTACTTCAACTGTACCTGCTTTTGACTTGGTAATATCTTTTGTGTAATCAATAAATACAGGTTTAATCTCTTTTACAGGATTTGCTTTTATATCTCTAACAAATTCAGATTCACCTTCTCTATTAATATAAATAGGAGTAATAGGTGGTTTCTTTACCTTAGCAACTTCCTCGGGTTTCCCTTGACGTTTGTAAACAATAACATAGTTATTGGCAAGATTCTTTTTAGCAAATTCAATTAATTCTGCTTTTGTAACCTTACTTAATTCATCAATATACCTAACTGACTTTTCCCAAGTCAAACCATCTAGATAAGAGTTAGCCATAGCCATTGCTCTGCCATTATTCGATTCGAAACGCTTAAGTTCACCAAGTTTTAGATTATTGATAGCAGCTGTTAACAACCAATCAGGGAATTCGCCTTTCTTTAACAATTCAATTTGCTCAAGCAATAAAGCTTTTACTTCATCTAAAGTTTGTCCTGTCTTAGGACGTCCATTTAACACTAAAGCAGTATAATCAACAAGACCATAAGCATAAGCACTTGATCTCATCGCTTTTTGTTTTTGATTAATATTTAGATCAATCAAACCTGCCTTTCCATTTGACAACATCATACTTAACATATCAGCCATCAAAGCATCTTTGGTTGCAACGCCACCAAATCGCCATGCAATAGTAATATTTTCAGCATCCAAACCAGTAACTTCTCGTACCAAAGGCTCATTAATAGGAGCTTCAGGTTGTATAACTAACTTAGGAGGATTGCCTGATTTAAGCTTACCAAAGTTCTTATCAATAGTTTTAATTACTTCTTCAGGATCAAAATCCCCTGACATTGAAATAACCATATTATTAGCAACATAATATTTAGCAAAAAACTCACGAACATTTTTCATTGATGGATTCTTTAAATGCTCTTGTTCGCCTAAAGTAGTTTGTTTTCCATAAGGATGATTTGGGAATAAAGCTTTTAACATAGCCTCACTTGCCTTACGACCATCATTGGTAAGCGACATATTCTTTTCTTCATAGATAGTTTCCAATTCCGTATGAAACAATCTAAGTACTGGATTCGAGAAACGATCAGCTTGTATAATAGCCCAATTATCAATCTGATTTGATGGGATGTCCTCTTGATAAATAGTGTAGTCATTAGAAGTTGCAGCATTAGTTCCCTGCGAACCGATAACTTTCATAAGCTTAACATACTCATTAGGAATAGCAATCTTAGATGCCTCATAAGAAATACTATCTATCTGATGATAAATAGCAGCACGTTTAGCATCGTTTTTTTCGTTTCTATACACTTCAAACAATGCATCAATAGCATCAACCATTGGTTTTTCATTTACCCAATTGGTTGTACCGTAATGAGATGTTCCTTTAAACATCATATGTTCGAAGTAATGAGCCAATCCTGTAGTTTCGGCAGGATCATTCTTACTTCCAACCTTAACTGCTACGTAAGTCTGGATACGTGGAGCATCTTTATAAACTGTAAGATATACTTTCAATCCATTATCTAAAGTATAGATCCTAGCATTCAAAGGATCACCCGCTACCGACTCGTATTTATACGTTTTTTGTGCCATAAGCATTCCCTGGATAAGTAATAATATACTTATCAGTGTTAACATTCGTAAATTAATTTTTTTAAGCATGATTGTGTAATATTTATTTTAAGAATTGTTATAAAAGATATTCATTAAACTCTTGTTGAAAACTTCTTTTTAATAAAAATAAAGACCAAAAAGGGTGAAAATAACATTCATCCTTTTTAGTCTTGTAATAAGTTGACGGAAGTCTTTTAAATATATTTACTGTACAAATATAGATGTCCTAACCGTATGTCCGGCCCAGAACCTTATACTTCCTGTTCCTATTCTAGGTGGTGATGTTGAGTTGTCAACAGCTTTAACATCCATTATCGCTTCCAAAGGAAATATGTGAGTGTACATCCCATTACCATCGGCAACTCCTGAATCACCTACTTGTCCGGTTTTACTGATAACAACCCACGCACCAGGCACAACAATATTTGTATCAGCTTTTGTTTTTACAAAAACTTGTACTGTACAATTCGTATCTTCTTTGCATGACGCAACTGAAATTAGAAATCCAATTACTAAAAAAACTAAAAAATGTGTTGGTTTTACAATCTTTTTCATTATTTTTGCTGATATTTTTACTAACGTTATTATCGAAAATAATTTTCAGCAAATTTAAACAAAATTTAAGTTCTAACAACAATGAAAAAGATTTTTTTATCAATTCTTACGATTTTATTTTTATGTCAGGCTTGTAAAGTTGCCGACAAAACTCTTAAAAGCACTGATAAACATCATGGAAACATAGTATTAATAAATACTAAATTCGGAGAAATAAAATTAAAACTTTATGACGAAACTCCGTTGCATAAAGCAAATTTTATCAAATTAGTGGAAAATCATTATCTGGACAGCACTTTATTTCATCGTGTAATAAATCATTTTATGATACAAGGTGGTGATCCTGACTCTAAACACGCTCCAGCTGGTGTAATGTTGGGCAACGGAGGTCCTGCTTATACTATTCCTGCTGAATTTGTGCCTTCTTTATTTCATAAAAAAGGAGTATTAGCAGCTGCCCGTGAGGGTGATAATGTTAATCCCGCCAAGGCTTCTTCAGGTTCGCAATTTTATATTGTTCAGGGGACTGTTATTCCAATTGAGCAATTGAATGCTATGGAAAAGAGAGGTGGTAAAACATATTCTGAAGAACAGAAAAAGATGTATTCAACTATTGGAGGCACTCCACATCTTGATGGAAGTTATACGGTTTTTGGGGAAGTGATAAGTGGGTTGGAGGTTATTGATAAGATTGCTGCCGTTAAAACTGATCCAAATAATCGTCCTTTGGAAGACATTCCGATGACTGTAACTTTCGTTCATAAATAAAAACATTATAACTACTGAATGCAACTATTTTATAGAAGCTATGGCGAAGGCAATCCTTTCATAATATTACACGGGCTTTATGGCATTTCTGACAATTGGGTAACACATGCCAAGGTATTAGCCTCAGATTATAAAGTGTATGTGCTTGATATGCGCAATCACGGGCAATCGGGGCATAGCACTGTGTTTGATTATGATGCTATGACTAATGATGTGTCAGAATTTATTGAAACCCATCAAATTGTTAAACCTATTATTCTTGGTCATTCGATGGGAGGTAAGATTGCTATGAAGTTTGCGTTGGAGAACCCTGATATTGTTTCGGGTTTGATAGTTGTGGATATGAGTTTGCGGAAGTATAATCTTCGGGATTTTCATTTACATCTTATGAATGCAATGAAAGGCATTGATTTTACACAAGTACATTCACGCAAAGATGTGGAAGAAATTCTTGCAGCTACTGTCGAAGATACCCGTACACGTTTGTTTATCATGAAGAACTTATATTGGACAGAGCGGAAAACGCTTTCTTGGCGTATTAATATTTCTGCTATAATTGATAATATTGACTCAATTTTTGAAGGCATTGTTACTGATAAGATCTTCGATAAGCCCACCTTGTTTATTCGGGGTGCCGAATCTGATTACATTAAGGACAGCGATTTTACACAGATATATCATAACTTTCCACAAGCTACAATTAATACTATTGATGGTGCAGGGCATTGGGTTCAGGCTGATCAACCTGCTGTTTTTATGAATACCATAAAGTACTTCTTAAATATTTAATAGAATCTAATCCGAGAATAAGTCATTTTACATTGCAAACGACGTCATTGCGAGGAGAAACGACGAAGCAATCTACTGTATAAATGATTATTAAAATTGCTTCACTTCGTTCGCAATGACGATTTAGGACTTCTCTGATTTAATTCATGAATATAATATATAAATAAAATAGAAATCAATACAAAAACAATGTCATTGCTTATAAGTAATGAGAGAATACTATTGCACTATTATTATAACAGTTGCAATGTTTCATTTAGCAATATGCTAGCTTTTGATGGTAGGCGGTAAACTTCCGACAGTAGGCGGTAAACTTCCGACGGGAGGCGGTTAAATTCCGACGGGAGGCGGTTAACTTCTGACAACCTACTAAAAACTTCTAACAGCATGCTGTCGGACTCTAACGGGAGGCTGTTTTTTCTTAATAGCGATGTCACGGGGATGTTCTTAAATATATTTTTGGCAAACAATATTTGTATTAGAAAATAGTTTTAACTAAATATTCCTATTATAATTATAAAAAAAATTATCAGTATTAAATGATTCAAGTATTCAAAACTGATTAAATGAAAAACCTTTTAATCCTATTAAGTTTTATTTTTATCTGCAATTTATGTATTGCTCAAAATAAAAATGCAGAAGCTACAAATGATACTATTATTTCAGTATTTAATCCTGCAAATGCTCATAAGGATGGGTATGAGATTGGACATGGCAATATCATTGAATTGCCTTATAATGTTGTTTCTAAATGTGCTTATAAAAAGATTATGATTATCGGTAAAAAGCATAATCATGTGGTGACGGAAGATGATTTAAAATTTATAGATGATGAAGGAGAAACAGTGCATAAGCAAGGTAGAGCTGGTACTTATTCTACCTTTACAATCAATACTATATGGAAATGGAATACTAAAAAGAAAATCTGGAAATTGGTTTATGAAAATAAAATTAATGATTAGAAATTCTATAAGTTTTATAATATAATTATTCAAAAACATAAGCAATCATTTTTTGTTATTATAAACACATAACAATCCTAACAATTAATGAAAAACAAAATACTATTAACCTTAATAATTCCTTTAATTATGATAAGTTGTAAGTCGGGAAACAAATTAGAAACCGTTCCATCGGTAGACCTTAAGAGATATGCGGGAGTGTGGTACGAAATAGCATTGTATCCTGTTGTTTTCGAGAAAGGATGCAATTGCACAACCGCTGAATATATTCCAACAGATAAAAATTATGTAAGAGTAATAAACCGTTGCCGCAAAGGCGGTGTTAACGGTAAGGAATCAATGATAGAAGGTAAGGCTTTTATCGAAAAAGGTAGTAACAATACGAAGTTAAAAGTACAATTCTTTTGGCCCTTTACGGGGAAGTATTGGATAATTGGATTGGCAGATGATTATTCGTGGGCAGTAGTATCACATCCCAACAGGAAATATTTATGGATATTATCCAGAACTCCACAACTACAAGATGGGGTTTATGAAAAGATAATCCAGTTGATAAAAGACAAAGGTCTTGATCCTGAAAAGTTGATTAAAACTACTCAAATAAAAGCATAATTCCTATCAGTTCTTTAATAAAATTGATTACTTTTGCCTGCAATAATATTCATCTTATGAAAACAAGACTCACATTTATTATTGTGTTGCTTATTAGTTTTAATATTCTTACAGCACAAACAAATACAATTGTCAAACTTCGTCCGTGGACTAATAAAACTTCTAATACATTAAAAAAGAATTTCCGTTTTGCTGTAATGGGTGACCGCACGGGAGGAGCTAGAGTAGGAGTGTTCGATACTGCTGTTAGTAAATTAAATTTAATGCAACCCGACTTTGTAATGTGTGTAGGTGATCTTATTGAAGGTTATTCTGAAGACACCAATTTAATACGTAAAGAATGGGACAGTGTCCAGAATTCAGTTAGTAAGTTACAAATGCCATTCCATTACCTTGCCGGCAATCATGATTATACTTCAATAGCTTCTCAAATAGTTTGGAAGGAGCGCTTTAGTTTGCCCTATTATTATTTTAAACATAAAAATGTTCTCTTCTTATGTCTGAATTCTAATATTCCTTCGCATGAGAAGATAAGTAAGGAAGAGTTAAGGTATTTTCGCAAGGCATTGCAGAAAAACAAAGATGTAAGTTGGGTTATGGTGTTTGTACATCATCCCTTGTGGAAATATAATAAAGGCGAGCATTGGAAAGAGCTCGAAGATATGTTGAAGCAATATAATTACACGGTCTTTGCAGGACATGAACATAAATATCAAAAAAGCGTTATTAATGGTCATGAGTACTACATAACATCTACTACAGGTGGAGTTAATGTAAAGGAGAAAGATACTGATAAATGTTTTGATCATGTGCTTTGGGTGACCATGACAAGCAAAGGTCCTAAAGTTTGCTCGCTGCTGTTAAATGGGATGGATGAATAGAAGAAATTAAGAAATCTCAATTAAACTACTTTTAGATATCAGAAATATATTTATCTTTGTCGAATATTTGCAAATACATTATTTAAATTAAAGAATTAATTACATCTAAATGAAAGAAACGCCTATAAATTACGAAGTAGTAACTAAGAAGTTGCAAGAGAATCACATTACTGATGTTGGTAAGGCATCAATCAGAGTTATTAAGAAACTAATTGATGACATTGAACTGGAAACAGGACAGAAGTTTGTAAGAATGGAAATGGGTGTTCCCGGTTTGCCACCGGTACAAATAGGTGTTGAAGCCGAAATAGCAGCATTAAGAAGAGGTGTTGGAGCAATTTATCCCGATATTCACGGTATTCCAGAACTTAAGTTTGAAATCTCACGCTTTGTGAAGCTATTCCTGAACATAGATGTAAAGACTTCGGGCTGTATACCAACAGTGGGTTCAATGCAAGGAAGTTTTGCATCGTTTCTTACCCTAAACAACATGTATGAAGGCAAGGATACAACCCTTTTCTTAGATCCCGGCTTTCCTGTTCACAAACAGCAATTACGTGTATTAGGTATTAAGTATGATAGCTTTGATGTTTATAACTATCGTGGCGAAAAGCTAAGAGAGAAGCTAGAATCTTATTTCAGTAAAGGCAATATCTCATCAATATTATATTCGAATCCTAACAATCCTTCGTGGATATGTTTTACAGATGAAGAACTACAAATCATCGGTGAGTTGGCTACTAAGTATAAGGTAGTAATCATGGAAGATCTTGCTTATTTCGGTATGGATTTCCGTAAGGATTATTCAAAACCGGGTCAGGCTCCTTACCAACCTTCAGTAGCCAAATATACTGATAACTGGATACTCTTTATCTCGAGTTCAAAAGCTTTCAGTTATGCCGGACAGCGTATAGGTATGATGGTTATCTCTGACCATTTATTCAATACGCATAGTCCTAAGCTAAAAGAGCGTTTCAATTCTGATGTATTTGGAACTGCTATGATATTTGGTACTGTGTATTCCTTAAGTTCAGGCACATCACACTCTCCACAGTATGCGCTTGCAGCCATATTGAAAGCTGCTAACGATGGCGATTTTAACTTTGTGGAAGAAACAAAAGAGTATGGTGCAAAGGCTCATATCATGAAGAAACTATTCATAGATAATGGCTTCAAGATTGTTTATGATAAGGACTTAGACGAACCTATTGCTGATGGGTTTTATTTTACTTTTTCTTATCCGGGCTTTACGGGCGAAGAATTGTTAAAAGAGTTATTGTATTATGGCATTAGTGCGATATCATTGGCAATTACCGGTAGCGAAAAGCTGGAAGGTATGCGTGCATGTGTTTCATTAGTAAATAGAAATCAATTTGGTGATTTAGAGAATAGATTAAAACGTTTCAATCAGGATCATGGTAAATAAGAAAAGTACTTGTAGTACTTGAAATACTTAAAGTACTTGAAGTTAAAATAAGAGCGGCTGCCTTTGTTAAGGCAGCCGCTCTTTTAATACATAAGCTTTTGTTCGCGTAAAGCATAACTTATTCTAATAATAGTTTTCAATTTTAGGCACTCCCAACTCCAAGTACACCAAGAGTACTTGAAGTACTTGAAATACTTAAAGTACTTGAAGTTAAAAAAGAGAGGCTGTCCTTTGTTAGGGCGGCCTCCCTTTTAATATAAGCTTTTGTTCGCGTAAAGCATAACTTATTCTAATAATAGTTTTCAACTTTAGGCACTCCCAACTTTAAGATCTATAAAAGTACCTGAAGTACTTGAAATACTTATAGTACTTGAAGTTAAAATAAGAGCGGCTGTCTTTGTTAAGGCAGCCGCTCTTTTAATACATAAACTTTTGTTCATGTAAAGCGGAAAATATTCTAATAAAAGTTTTCAACTTTAGACACTCCCAACTCCAAGTACTCCAAGTACTTTTCCCTACAGGTCTACTTCTTCTTTTAGTTTAGGGATGTAAACATTTTTGAATCCATTGTCAACTAAAAATTCAGCATAAGTTTCCTGTACATCTAGTTCGCCGTGAACAAGGAATACCTTCTTAACCTTTTTCTTATCCTGTCCTTCGCTAAGATAGGTAAGCATTTCTTCGTAGTCGCCATGAGCCGAATAAGATTCTAACTTAACAACATCTGCATTCACATTATACATGCGACCGAAGATAGAAACTTTTTTATCGCCTCTTGCTACCTTAGCCCCTAAAGTAGAAGGAGCACAGTAACCTACCACGAGTATAGTGGTTTTAGGGTTCTCAATATTATTGGCAAGATGATGCTTAACTCTTCCTGCTTCCATCATCCCTGAGGCTGATATGATTATGCATGGTTTATTATGATGATTCAAATCTTTTGACTCTTCAATACTTTGAACATACACTAGTTTATTAAAGCCAAAAGGATCAGGATCAGATTTCATAAATTCAAGCATTTCATCGTTAAAACACTCTGTATGCAACCTCATAATATCTGTAGCGTTGGATGAAAGCGGACTATCCACATATACATCAACATCAGGCAACAACTTAGCGTTTTGCAATCTATTTAAAGCATATACTATTTCCTGTGTACGCCCAACACTGAACGAAGGGATAATCAGTTTGCCCTTTTTCTTGGTACAAGTATCAATAGCAACTTTTAATAATTCCTTTTCAGACTCATGCACAGTACCATGCAAACGATCTCCGTAGGTAGATTCAGCAATAATATAATCTGCTTGTGGAAATGCTTCAGGTTCCTTTAGTATTCGTTTATGGTATCGGCCTATATCTCCTGTAAAGCATATCTGTCGCGTCTTTCGACCTTCTTTTATGGTAAGATTTACAGCCGAACTTCCCAAGATATGACCTGCATCGGTAAAGACTACCTTGATGTTCTCTTCGATCATAAACTCTTTTCTGTAAGGCACACTAACAAAGCATCTCATACATTCCTGTGCATCTTTAACGGTGTAAATAGGCTCCAATGGTTTTAATCCCTGAGCTACTCTCTTTTTATTGTGAGTAACCGTATCATGTTCCTGAATATTACCTGCATCAGCAAGCAATATCGCACAAAGATCTCGGGTGGCAGGCGTGCAAAGAATAGTGCCGTCGAAACCCTTCTTATATATATAAGGTATAAGGCCTGAATGGTCGATGTGTGCATGAGAAAGTATTAAGTAATCAATCTCTTCCGGATCGAAACCCAGATCACGGTTCATCTCATCCGTTTCCATTCCTTTGCCTTGATACATGCCACAATCGAGCAGTATTTTAATGCCACTGTTTGTTGTGATCAAATGCTTGCTACCCGTTACTTCACGAGCAGCTCCTAAGAATTGTATTTTCATAATGCAGTTATTAAAAAGTACTTGAAGTACTTGAAATACTTGAAGTGCCTTAAGTTATTAAAAAGATTTTATTCTATTTTATATTAAATTATTCAATAATCAGTTTTATTTTTTTAAACTTCAAGTACTTTAAGTATTTAAGGCACTTTAAGTACTTTCTCTTTGGTATCACGAGGAATTATAATCGAACGTTGGAACCTCGATTCATCATTAAATAGTTTACGATACGTTACATGTTTCTTTGCGTACTTTGCCCCTACCGACTCGTGCAAAGCGCGCATCTTTGGGTTAAAGTCGCCTACCCACGAAAGTTCCAACTCGGTGTACCATGGTTTCTTGTTCATTACCTGCTGCAAATGCCAGAACAGCGCCGACTCTATCCCCGACTTCTGATACTTCGGTGCGACTCCCATAATGGTTATTCGTGCCCTTGTAATAGTATGTTTTTGTTTAAGATAAAGAAACTTGAGCTTATTAATTAAATGAAGTTTGCCATTAAGATGCTTCAATATCTGATTAACATCCGGAAACATTATCAGGAAGGCTATCGGTTCGTCCTCATGGTAAGCAAACCATATAAACTCTTCGTCGATAATGTCTTTGGCGTTTTTAATTGTTCGCAACAGCACCTCCTTATTTATAGGAGTAAAGTTTTCGTGAAACTGCCATGCATCGTCATATATTGTTTTAAAATCATCTATAAACAAAGCTGCATCCTTTAAAGCCAAATGTTTAAAACTGTATCCGGCTTTCTGTCGTATCCAGTCTGCGATCTTCCAAAACCTTTCGGGAAACGGAACTGTAAGGTCTAAATGATTTGTAACCTGCTCGAAATAGAACTGAAATCCATAGCTTTCGAACTGTTCTTTGTAATAAGGTGGATTATACGGCATGCCGATACCCGGATGCGTAAAACCATCAACCAACAGCCCCCAGTAATTATCGTTTTCGCTAAAATTGATTGGTCCATCCATTGCCTCCATACTTCTTTGGCTCAACCATTTCTCGCATTGATCAAAGAGCATAAATGCCGCCTCCTGCTTATCCACACACTCATAAAACCCCATACCTCCTGTGGGTTGTGTGTAGTTGTAAGCTTTATTCTTATTAATAAAAGCGGCAACACGTCCCAGCAAGTTTCCTTCCTCATCTTTTAGCACCCAACGTATTGCTTCTCCGTTCTTAAAGAAGATATTTGTTTCGGGGTTAAAGATGCCTTCAATATCGTATTCCAAAGGACACACCCACGTACTATCGTTTTTATATATAAGTCGTGCAACATTATAGAAGTCAGCGATGTCTTTTTTTGTCTTAACCTCAGTTACTTTCATGCCTAAATTGTCATTTATTTGTGTTCCATAATAACGTTACAAATGTAGTTCTTTTTATCATATCAACATTGTTTTTAAATTATTTTTAATATTTATATTTGAGCTAATCAAAATATAAATATGCATGACAATTAATACATACACTACCATAAGATTATTCAGGGCTAAAGCCCCTGATGTATGGTATGATTATCAATCCCTAGCATGAATGCTGGGGTTACTAGATAATTCAACTAATTGTTTTCATCTATTAACCCTAGCCTTCAGGCTAGGGATTGAGATAAAAGAATACTTTTAGCTTTAGCCATGATGTTATTATGAAAATGTCAGGGCTAAAACTATTGATATGCAGTTTTGATGTTAATTTATTGAGATCCCTCATTTCATTCGGAATGACAGCTCTAAGTTTATTATAGCACGTCAATAGAAGAGAGCGTTTTAAAATATGGAGATTCCTCTTTCCGCTTCGCTCCAATCGGAATGACATTTGTGTTGTGTTTTGTGGGAGGGAAGTGCGGCTTCGCCGCATTTCCCTCCTCCTTTTGAAAAAGATATGCTGTCATTCCGAACGAAGTGAGGAATCTCATGAAATCTTTATCTATGATGTTTTAATAATAAAAATGATTTATTTTGAATAAATCTTTGATTTTTATTAAAATAATTTTATT
>JBAXLO010000058.1:0-22556 GCA_037134755.1 Bacteroidota bacterium
TTAGAGTAAATTCCAAGGAAGATCAATCTTTCAATTAAGGGGGTTGCAGGATCTTTAGCCTCCTGCATAACTCTTTCGTTAAAATAAATCCAACTTATTTCACGATTGATACTACTTTGAATCTTGTTTGCCATAATAAATTGATCTTATTTAAGCATTTTAGGATAAATAATAAACCGAGTTTGCTTCTTCACACTTACTATTTCATTCCATTTATCGGTATCAAACTCAACACAAACTACAGCAGAAGTAGGCATATAATCTACATATTCAGTAAGAAAGTAATTGGCAAAATTGGTAATAGTAGGATTGTGGCCGATCATTATCAGCGTATTTTTATCATTAGGAATACCATAAACTATATTAAAAAGATTCTCGATATTCGATTCGTAAACCTTTTCGTCAATTACTATTTCATTAAGAGGACAATCTAATCCTTCGGCCATTAACTTAGCTGTTTCTTGAGCTCTTACCGCATGACTGGAGATTATAATATCAGGTTTAACATTCTTTATATTAAGAAAACGAATAATCTTTTTAGTCCTCCTTATCCCTTTTTCAATCAAAGGACGCTCTTCGTCTTTCAGCTCCGGAAACTCCCATGTAGACTTTGCATGACGCATTAAATATACTGTTTTCATTTTTCTTTAGCTTTGAATTATACTATTAAACGTACCCAAACTTTAGACTCCAAAAGTAGAAATAATATTGTTAACTTCACATTAATTTTAATTAATTATTATTATTTTTACTAACAATGCTTAATTTAGATAACGGCAGACATGGTTAGTACTTTTTTAGTATCTTTGCAATATTAATTATTGATTAAATCAAAAGGATTACATTATTGTTATATTAGTATGAAGAAAATCTTAATCATTCAAACAGCTTCAATTGGTGATGTGATACTTACAACTCCAATTCTGGAGAAACTCCACTACATCTATAAGGATGCAATGATTGATTTCCTGTTAAAGAAAGGTATAGAATCTCTTTTTATTAATCATCCTTTTATACGCCAACTTATTATTTGGGATAAGAAAGCAGATAAGTATAAAAATCTTTTCAACATCATTAAGCAGATCCGAAAAGAGAAGTATGATATCGTTATTAATGTTCAGAGATTTGCTTCGAGTGGAATAATTACTGCCTTATCGGGAGCCGAAACTACAATTGGGTTTGATAAGAATCCTTTTGCAATGTTTTTTACTAAGAAAATAAAACATAAAATTGGCATACAATACCAGGGCATTCACGAAATAGACCGCAACCTTGAGTTGCTTGCTCATTTGGATACTGATAAAAAGTTTACTGTAAAACTATATCCTACTAAAGAGGATTTTGATATGATAGAGCCATTCAGAACGGCGAAGTATATTTGTATTGCGCCTGCTTCGTTATGGAATACCAAGCAATATCCTAAAGAGAAATGGATAGAGTTTATTAATGGAATCAATCAAATATTAGTAATACATTTATTAGGCTCTAAACAAGATGTTGATCTCTGCAATGAAATTAAAGAAGCTGCCATAGGTAAACATATATTAAATCTGGCAGGCAAATTAAGTATGCTTGAGTCGGCAGCATTGATGAAGAATGCAAAAATGAACTATGTTAACGATTCGGCACCACTGCATTTAGCTTCTTCGATGAATGCACATGTTACAGCTGTATTCTGCTCAACAATAACTGAGTTTGGCTTTGGACCTTTATCCGACGACTCAGTTGTAATTGAAACAAGCGAACAACTTGATTGCCGTCCCTGTGGTTTGCATGGATATAATGAATGTCCCGAAAAGCATTTTAAATGTGCAATGACTATTACTAAAGAACAATTATTGTCAAGGTTATGAATATAAATGATGATATTTTTAAACAAGAAATAATAAATTCCGTAAAAGCTTTAGCAAACGGAGGTATCCTTTTGTACCCAACCGACACTATATGGGGGATTGGGTGTGATGCTACTAATAAGAACGCTGTAGATAAGATATATAAAATTAAAAAGCGTGATAAATCTAAAAGCTTGATAGTATTACTTGATAGTATTGATAATTTAGAGATGTATGTTAAAGATATCCCTCCTATTACTTACGATTTACTCGAAAACATTGAACGCCCGTTAACAATAATATTCCCTAATGCAATAAATTTAGCACCTAATGTATTTGCCGAAGATGGGAGTGTAGGCATACGAATTGTTAAAAGTGCTTTCTGTAAAGAGTTAATTTCAGATTTTGGGAAACCCATCGTTTCAACATCTGCTAACTTCTCAGGCGAGCCTACTGCTTTATCTTATAATCATATTGCATACACTATTAAATCCAGAATGGATTATATAGTCGGTGTAAATCAAAATCAAATTAACCTTATCCCATCACAAATTATTAAGCTCACAAAAGACAATTCATTTAAAGTTTTAAGAAATTAATTTGTTTTAATACTAAGTTTAGTCGAATATACTTAGTATCTTTGTAAAGAATTTTATTATCAGACAACCTTTTTAATAAAAGTATTGTCTATATAAAAACATTTATGAAACAAATCTTGATGAAATGAAAAAGCATTTACTTTTTATATTTTGTCTGATTCTATTCAGACTTAATATATTTGCTCAGCTTGTCCCCGGCTTTACAATCCCTGACACTGTTTGTGTTAACCAACTATTCAATATTATAAATACAACAACAGGTGGCAGCTCCTATTTCTGGAACTTTTGTTCAGGCAACCTTTCTAACAATCCAATTGGTTTAAATATGGGGAATCTAGGTTCGGTAAGTGGACCAGTTTATTCAGCAATATTAAAAGAAGGTAGTAATTATTATGTTTTTATTTCAAACTACTCAAACGGTACTTTAACAAGATTATCTTTTGGAAATAGTTTAATAAACACACCCGTGTCAACTAACTTAGGAAATTTGGGAGTATTACAACAATACATTGAAGGAATTCAAATAAAGAAAGATAGTGTAACAGGTAATTGGTATGGTTTTATTTGTGGAGGAGAAAATAATTATCTTGCTCGTTTAAATTTTGGCACAAGTTTGGCTAATACACCAACTGCAACTAATTTTGGCAATATTAATTCCCTTTTTAATTATCCTCACCCAATTTATATCTTTCAAGAAAATGGCAATTGGTATGGTTTCATAACTCAACAATTTGGAAGTAATCTTTTAAAATTAAGTTTTGGTTCAAGCCTTTCAAACACTCCAACAATGGTAGATTTAGGTAATATTGGAGATTTAAATGGACCAATAGGATTTTATCCTATAATAGAAAATGGAACATGGTATCTTCTTGTTACAAATCAATATAGTAATTCATTATCAAGATTAAACTTTGGCAATTCGTTGTTAAATATACCCACAGGTGTAAACCTTGGTAGTATTAACAGTACAATGCATGACCCACGGTCAATAACTATTCTTCGTGATTGCAATAGTATTATAGGTTTTGTAGTAAATGAAATTACTAATGATATAGTCAGGTTAACATTTCCGGGTGGATTAACAAGTACACCCACAGGAGTTTCATTAGGAAATATAGC
Source organism: Bacteroidota bacterium (assembly GCA_037134755.1). Taxonomy (GTDB): domain Bacteria; phylum Bacteroidota; class Bacteroidia; order Bacteroidales; family JACABE01; genus JBAXLO01. The sequence goes on from JBAXLO010000058.1 coordinate 3,551, forward strand.
TAGCTTTTCATTCCCTCATAATATTTCTGAATTATTCAGGGTTGGAGATTCTTTATTTTGTTTTATTATGAACGAAAGTAATAATACTATTTCAAGACTCTGTTTCCCAAGTTGTACCAATGCATCAATTGCTTCTTCTAATTTACAGAATCCATTACCTATTTCTTATAATGCATTAGGAACATATAATATAAATTTAACAGTAAACGAAGGTTTACCAAGTCAGTCAAATATTTGCAAACAAATTGTAGTTGTTGGTTCATTGTCCGTTCATTTAGGAAACGACCTGACACTTTGTAATAATACAATAACATTAAATGCAGGTAATCCCGGCAATACCTTTCTTTGGAGTACAGGAGCAACAACTCAACAAATTAATGTTAATACATCTGAAACGTATTCAGTAAAAGTTGCAAATAGTGGTGGTTGTACCGGAACAGATACTATTAATGTAATTATAAACGCTAATCCTGTTCCTATTTTGGATACAATTATTGCATCTAACGATGGGATATTAGCACATTACCAATTTGATAACGATACTTATGATATTAGTGGGCATAATTACACAGGAATACTTAATGGACCAATACCTACAACTGACAGATTTAATATCCCAAGTAAAGCATATTATTTTAATGGGAATAATCAATATGTAAATGTACCTTATGATATATGGAGTGATGAACTTACTTTATCTGCTTGGTTTTATGCTACTGATTTTGGTGATGTAACCCAACCATTAACAGGAAGATTGATTTTCTTTAAAGCACCAAATACAGGATATTACATAGATTATTATTTAAATATTGGTTTAGTTAATGCGATACCTAAAGCTGGATTTGTTTTTGGCCAGGGAGTTGGAAATTACATGCAAATAATTAGTAATATTAATATTCAGCTTAATCATTGGTATTTACTAACAGCAACCCGAAAGAATGGTGTTGCTAAATTGTATATTAATGGCAATCTTGATAATTCAGCTACATATTCTTTTATACCATATAATCAACACTACGGACTTAGACTAGGTATGTCGAATAGTAGTTTTCAATCCTTCGCTGGAAAGCTTGATGATTTAAGAATTTATAAAAGAGAGTTGTGTGCAAGGGAAATTAAAAGCCTTTATCAAAAGCAATATATTTTTAAAACTCATCTACAAGATACTATAGTATGTGTAAATGGAAACACAATATTACAATTAATAAATCCTGAGCCGGGCATAACTTATCAATTATTAAACAGCCCTTCAGGAACTCCTTATGGGAGTCCTGTAGTTACTTTTTGTGATACCATTTTAACTATTCCAATTAATAATATCATTACAACATCCTATTTTAAATTATATGCTACTGATACCGTTACAGGCTGCAATCGATTACTTGATTCTATTAAAATAACGGTTGCTCCTTTATCTGTTAATCTTGGTAACGACACTACTATATGTATCGGTAGCACTTTAACATTAAATGCAGGGAATCCGACGAGTACTTATCTTTGGAATACCGGAGCAACAACTCAACAAATTAATGTATCAACATCAGGTAATTATTGGGTGAATGTTACTAAAATAAATGGCTGTGCCGGTTCAGATACTATTAACGTAAGTGTTTCGTCTCCTCCAATTGTTAATCTGGGTAATGATACTTCATTTTGTCAGGGTAGTAGTATAACATTAAATGCACAAAATACAGGGGCAACTTATTTATGGAATACAGGGGCAACTTCTCAACAAATCAATGCGTCAACAAGTGGTAATTATTGGGTTAATGTTTCAATAGGAAGTTGTCAGAATTCGGATACAATAATCATTAATGTAATTCCAAATCCTGTAATACATCTTGGCAATGATACTAATCTGTGTATTGGCAGCATACTTACTTTAAATGCAGATAATATCGGTTCAACTTATAGTTGGAATACCGGAGCAACAACACAGCAAATCAATGTAACAACAACAGGTAATTATTCAGTTGATGTAACAAATAGTTTTGGTTGCACAGGGTCAGATACTATTAATCTTACTTTTTCTCCTTTGTATATTAATATTGGCAATGATACTACCATATGTATTGGAGATGCTCTTACTTTGAATGCCGGAATTGCAGGTGGTACTTATCTATGGAATACAGGAGCTATCACGCAAAGTATTAATGTGACAGATGCAGGTAATTACTGGGTTGAGGTTAATTGGGGTAGTTGTAATAATTCGGATACTATTGCTATTAATACTGTTGTAAAACCTGTGGTTAATCTTGGGAATGATACCATAATGTGTCCCGGAGATTTGATTATACTTAATGCCGGTAGCGGTTATTCTTATTTATGGTCTAATGGAAATACGCAGCCAATTATAAATGTAAATTATCCGGGCACCTATACAGTTACCGTTTCGAATGGCGGCTGCAAAGTAATAGATGAAATAAAGATAGTTGAATGTAATTCAGAAATATGGATACCTAATGCATTTACCCCAAATGGCAATGGTTTAAATGATACTTTCTATCCTGTGTGTACTAATATCGATGAAATTACTATGTGTGTTTACAATAGATGGGGTAATGAGATATTTAACGGCACAGGGAAAAACGCAAAATGGGATGGTACTTCTGAGGGCAAGATGTGTCCTAATGGGGTTTATTATTATTTAATAAATTATCAATATAAAGGTAATGGAAAAGTGGAGATGAAACAACTTCATGGTTCGGTTACAATTGTAAAGTGAGAATACTAATCTAATAATATTATAAAGTAAAAGCCCTGTATAGTTAAATTATACAGGGCTTTTCTGTTATTAAAGTCCTCTCCTTTGGAAAGGATTTTGGAGAGTTCTTATTCTTTTACAAACTTCCTCACCACAGTTTCTTTATCTGAACTTATTTTTAGAATATAAACCCCATTCGCAAAAGCGGAAGTATTTATAGTAGCTTTCTTAATAATATTAGTTGTAAATACGGTTTGCCCGATAAGATTAACGATCTCTAAGCTTTGATTTATATTTGAATTAAGTTCTATGGTTAACTTATCGGTAGTAGGATTTGGATATATTTTAAAAGATTTATCCATATCAAAAGCATTAATAGAATAGGATTGATCATTATATAAGCTATCTATTTGTCCAATATCAAGAGCACAATTATATATTCTTAAATCATCTAATTTTCCACTAAAAGATTGAAAGCTGTTATTTGACATTCCAAGAATAAGATTAAAGTTTTGATTATATGGAGTGAATGAATAAGTTGTAGTTGCATCAAGATTTCCATTAGTATATAATTTAGCAACTCCGTTTTCTCTTGTTGCAGTAAGCAAATACCATTGACTTGCCTGTAGAATAGTGTTGCTTAAAAGTCCAACATATTGACTTGAGCCTTGACCAAAATTAAAAAAAGCTCTTGCATTAGAACTAGCGTCATAACCAACACCCAAGTCATAATCTATATTATATCCAGTATTTGGTGCTTTAAAAAATATTGCCTTACCTCCTAAATTACCAGTTCCGCCAAAGTCGTTAGCATAAAACCATGCAGATAATGTTAAACTATTGCTCCAAATATCATAAGGAACATTAATGTATTGACCATTACCATTAAACAATAGTGCTTTGTTAGGATGGTTAAACCTATCAGTTGTTGGAGTTGCACCATTAATAGCACCATTATAACTATTCCCACTCGAATCATTAACGTTGCCATCAAAAGGATACCAAGCAAGTAAGCATGCAGGTTGTTCATTATATATATTTGTAATTTCCTGAAGATTTAAAGCTCTATTATATATTCTAAGTTCATCCAATTTCCCACTAAATGATTGAAAACTGTTATTTGACATTCCAAGAGTAAGATTAAAATTTTGATTAACCGGAGTGAAAGAATAAGTTGTAGTTGCGTCTAGATTTCCATTTATATAGATTTTAGCTACTCCATTCGCTCTGGTTGCTGTAATTAAATACCATTGATTTGTTTGCAAAATAGTGTTGCTTAAAAGTCCAACATATTGACTTGAATTTTGCCCAAAATTAAAAAAAGCTCTTGCATTAGAACTAGCGTCATAACCAACACCCAAGTCATAATCTATATTATATCCAGTATTTGGTGCTTTAAAAAATATTGCCTTACCTCCTAAATTACCAGTTCCGCCAAAGTCGTTAGCATAAAACCATGCAGATATTGTTAAGCTATCACTCCACACATTATTAACTACGCTAACATATTGGTTATTTCCACTAAATAAAAGTGCATGATTAGGTCGGTCAAACCTGTCTGTTGTAGAAACAGGACCATAAATAACACCATTGTTATTATTACCACTTGCATCCAAGGCATTACCATCAAATGGATACCATGCAATTAAACCGTTAGTAGGGATTTGTGCAAAAACACTACTCAATCCAAAGATGGAGAGCATGATTAAGATTGTAAAAATTCTTTTCATTTTTTTTAAATTAATTAAACCTTTTCTCATTATTTATTATTATTTATTTCTTCTTCTGTCCCTCCGAAGAGTTTATTAATTTAATTTGTAATCAATAAAAAAGCGTGGGACTATAACTATATTCATCTTAGAGGTTCTCGACAACCCTGACTACAAATAAGTAAAGCCCACGCCGTAGCGTGAGCGTTATTACTTATTATTGCTGTAGTCATTGGAAATGGTCGAGATTTCTAAGACAGAAATAAAAGCTAACGCAGTTTTATGTTTTTTATAATAGGGTTTATGTCATCCAAATTTTATTTATAAGAGTACAAAAGTAATAAATTTAAATCATGCAACAATTTTATTTATGTAATATTTCACAATTTATTTTATTGATGTATTCAATTAATATGAAAGAAATCCCAAATTGCCTATTTAAACAGTGATCTACTTTAGTATATATGCACTTTAGCTTTTTCTTCATCTTTATAAACACTAATAGAATAAACTTATATGAATATCTAAACCTTCGCAAGCCTTTTAATTTAACATCATTTAACAAAACGGTTTTCAAATGTTATGATTTTAACCGGTATTTAAACTAATTTTGTGCTGTGCTTAATGAATCTTTATTTCTTGTTTTTGAAAATTGGCGATTGGAAGAATTCCTGAAAACGAATCCTTTAATTAAGCTGAGAAATCATGGGAGACTATGCTCTAAGATAGTCTTTTCCGTTAGCATCTATCCAAACAATACTACTGACTTAGCCACGCCTTTTTTCATATCTCAAATAAATTATTCTTCTAAATATCTTATTAATAATACATTTTATGTATGTTATTATTATAATAATGATATTATTTCCGTAAAAACACAAATTGATGCAGCAACTTTAAAGTTTGACGATGTAACTTTAAAGATTGACGACCCATCTTTAAACTTTGGTGATGCAACTTTAAACTTTGGTGATGCAACTTTAAACTTTGATGATGCATCTTTAAACTTTGATGATGCATCTTTAAACTTTGACGATACAACTTTAAACTTTGATGATGCAACTTTAAACTTTGGTGATCAAACTTTAAACTTTGGTGATCGAACTTTAAACTTTGATGATGCAACTTTAAACTTTGGTGATCAAAGTTTAAACCTTGATCGACTTATATGTTTTACCTCAATAACTAATTGATATTATATGCATAACAAAATAAAGTTGAAACTATGAAATTTAGCATCAAAATCGTTAATAACTTATTATTCAGCAATAAAATAAATTATATTTTAAATAAATTTTTTAAATAAATTAATACATCTTAAATTATGAGTGAAGAAATTAATGTTTGTTTAGGAATCGAAGGATCCAGCCCTTCCGCTGTAACAACATATATGAGAAACACCAATACAAAAGCAATCGAAAATCCAGAAGACATTGCATTGTTGCCTCACAAAGATGCTGAAGTCACACCATTGTTAGACTCAATTGATTTGTACCACGCTAAAAGTAGTGGTGGCGATCGTGCAGCAACTAAAAAAGTAGCGACATTAGTAAAACAAGCTCGTTTATTTAACAGAGAAAATGCTACTTTTGTACAAAAAGTAGCAAGAACAAAAGATGATCCATCATTTCCGATATTGCTGGGTTATAAAATGTTTAAACGTAGAAAAACTACAAAATCTTCTGATTTTGAACTTACTCAGATGGGTTCCGGAGAAGTGAAAGCTAAAGTAAAAACGCTTAAAGCAGCAAATGGTTACGTGTGGATGTATTTTGAAGATGGAAAATGGATTTATGCAATGGCTACCCGCAAGGGAACTTACATATTTAAAGGCTTAAATCCATTAACAGTTTATAAATTTAGATATGCCCATGTACTTAATCCCGAACAAGGAAAATGGATTGAATCAGCTGAAATAACAGTTATTTAATTCAATTACAAAATTATCAATAAGAGAGCCTTCTTCATTATTTTGTTGGAGGCTTTTTTGATTACCTAAAAGTCTAATAGCCTAAACAACTAAAAGCCTTCTTATATCTTCATTCATAATTCCTACCTATCGGCAGACATTCATAATTCATAATTGCTTTTATAGATTATTATTAATACTTTTGCAGATTGAATTAAACAAGAGTTAAATCTTTGATAAAACTAAATATATACTTATTAAAAATAATAAAACTATTTTTAAAATAATAAATATCAATATGCTTGCAGCAATCTATCGAAAAGTTATACCATATAGTTTCCGAAAGTTTTTATACGAGTTATTTGTTGGGAAGATTGTTTTTTTCTTTCGCAATTATAAGATCATTACCAAAAGTAAATTCATTTTTCTATTTAGTTTTTTACTTCCAAAAACAGAAAAGAATAAAGCGTATGCATTTATAGGACGTTATGGATTTACTGCTTATCCCCTTCAATATACGCTCGACTATAAAGACAAGAAATTTATTGTAGAATATGATAATGAGTTAAAACTTCCTTATGTAGTTCATAATGGCAAGAACTTATATTTCCCCGATTTCTATACAGTCGAAAAGACGGCAACAGATTATCTGGCGCTCTTAATCGAACAAGATGAACGTGCAGCTCATCGTTATGTCCGTTCTTATGACGAATTAAAAAACAAAACCTTATTAGATATAGGTTCAGCTGAGGGTATATTTGCTTTAGATACTATCGAAATAACAAAAGATGTAATCATCTTTGAATGCGAGGAATATTGGTTGAAACCATTAAGAGCAACTTTTGCACCTTGGCAACATAAAGTTACTTTTGTTGAGAAATATGTAGGAGATAAAACCGACGGAAGATTCGTTACAATAGATGAATTCCTAAAAGACCATCCAAAAACCGATTTGTTCTTAAAAATGGATATTGAAGGTGCTGAACGTCGTGCATTAAAAGGTGCTGAAGAAACTTTAAGCAAAGGAAGAAATATCCAACTGGCAATTTGCACTTACCATCAAATAAACGATCCTGAGTATATGGCAGAGTTGGTTACTAAATATGGTTTTACTTATGAGTTCTCTAATGGTTTTATGTGTTGGGGACAACGTCTAAGCAAAGGTTTAATCAGATGTAAAAAAGAATAAATTTATGCATAATATTATAAGTAAAATACCAGTACTTCGCTCATTGATCAGAACCAAAGAGAAATTAGATTTTGCTAAAGAATGGCGAAGGAGAAACCCACACAATACAACTATTGTTGGATCTCGCTTCTTTCCTATGGAAGTAGTTACTGTTGGCAAAGGCACTTATGGTGATATTACAATACTTTGTTTATACATTACTCCAACTGAAAAACTAACAATTGGAAACTATGTCTCTATCGCACCTGATGTACAATTTTTTCTTGGCATGAATCATCAAATGGAGACAATAACTACTTATCCATTTTACTCAATGCTTGTTGCAAGATCACCAATTGATGCACTTTCAAAAGGCACTATTGTTGTTGAAGATGAAGTATGGATTGGTGCAGGAACACAAATTCACTCAGGAGTTACAATTGGTAAAGGTGCTATTATCGCTGCCGGTTCTATCGTTACAAAAGATGTTCCACCTTATGCTATTGTTGGAGGTATTCCGGCAAAACTAATAAAATATAAGTTCTCTGAAGATATTATTAAAGTACTTATGCCAATCTACTTTGTGAATCTTTCGGATGATTGGATTCGTGATAATATTGAAGCTTTATATAAGAAAATTGAGACTGTTGAAGATGCTCTTAAATTAAAAGAACTAACTGACTCTTACAAAAAATGAAAAATACAGACGTCCGAATTATAGCTACTTACTTACCACAGTTTCACCCTATCCCTGAAAATGATGAATGGTGGGGAAAAGGGTTTACCGAATGGACAAATGTCGGCAAAGCAAAACCATTATTTCGTGGACACTACCAACCAAGAGTACCTGCTGATTTAGGATATTATGATTTACGTCTTGCGGAGGTGCGCCAACAACAGGCGGATATGGCAAGAGAATATGGGATAGAAGGATTCTGTTACTGGCATTATTGGTTTGGTAATGGTAAAAGATTACTCGAAATGCCATTTAATGAAGTACTCAATTCGGGCAAACCTGATTTCCCTTTTTGTTTAAGTTGGGCAAACCATGACTGGGAAGATAAACTCTTTACCAAAAATGGACCAAACAGGATGCTTATTAAGCAACTATATCCCGGCGAAGAAGATTATATTGCTCATTTTAATGCGGTGCTTCCTGCTTTTAAAGATAAGCGTTACATAAGAGTTGATAACAAACCATTGTTTCAAATATACAGTCCTTTAGATTTTAAAGAAGTTGAAAAATTTATTGAAATCTGGCAAAACCTTGCTAAGCAAAATGGCTTTGAAGGGATACATTTTGTAGGACACACTCTTTCTGATGAAGATTTTGATCCAATTTTAAAAAAAGGTTTTGATGCAGTTAATATCGTTCGCTTATTTCATTTCTTTAAAAAAGAATATACCTTACCCGAAAGAGCTTATATTAAAATGATGCGAGTATGGTTTAATCATGGAAAGTTATTAGATTATCGTAAACTATATAAGTACTTTTCATCAAAAGACGATGAAAGAGAAAACTGTTACCCAACCATTTTCCCTAATTGGGATCATTCGCCACGTTCGGGAAGAAAGGGTCATATATTTATTAATTCAAACCCTGAAGCATTCAAAAAACATGTAAAATTAGTTTTGGAAACAGTAAAGAATAAAGAACCTCAACATAAACTTATATTTATTAAATCGTGGAATGAGTGGGGTGAAGGCAATTATATGGAACCGGATTTGAAATTTGGAAGAGGCTATCTGGAAGCATTAAAAGAAGCAATCTCTGAATTTAGTTAATAACAGAAACATTATAATAAAAATATAAATGCTCAAGTCTTTAAAATTATCCTTTACTAATACACTTATTTATGGAGTTGGTAACCTCGCATCCAAACTTGTTGGGTTTATTCTAATTCCTATTTATGTAAAATACTTTTCAACTTCTACTTATGGAGTCTTAGGATTATTAGAGGTTACCGGCATTGCTTTATCATCTATTTTAGGACTCGCACTTTCGCAAGCATTGTATCGCTGGTACTGGGACGAAGATTATGCAACACAAAAGAAGTCTGTGTTTTCTACAGTGTTTTTATTCCTAAGTGTATTTCTAATTTTTATAGTTTTTGTTGCTTTTTTTAGTTCTTCAATAATCTCAAATGCTGTTTTAGGAGACACTAATTTCCGTGATCTTGTATTTCTTGTAATCGTTGCATCTTCAGTACAGATATTAATGCAGGTTGTCTCCACTTTGATACAATTACAGCAGAAAGCATTGTTATTCACCCTTTCAAATATCTCAATCTTACTAATTCAATTAGGATTAACAATATACTTTATTGTCTATATGAATTTAGGATTGATGGGGATTTATTATGCACAAATCATTTCATTATGTGCCTACTTTTTGATTGTTTCAAAATTCCTTTATAATAACTTAACTCTTAAATTAGAGTTTGGTTTATTAAAACTAATGCTTCTCTATTCTAGCCCTTTGTTAATCTCAAATGTTGCTGCTTTAGTTATCAGCACATCTGACAGGTATTTTATTCGTATCTTTGGCACATTAGGAAATCTGGGGGTTTATCAGTTTGGATACAAAATAGTAAACACATTATCTGTACTCGTTATTGCATCTGCACAAATGGCAATATTCCCATTGATGTTTAAAAAGATGAATGATCCTGATGCAAAAAGATTTTACTCAAAGATGATGACCTATTTTACTTTTGGAGTAATGTTCTTTGTTTTATTTTTAAACTTTTATGGATTAGAAATAATAAAAGTCCTTGCTAAAAAGCAAGAGTATTGGGCATCTTTTAATATCATCCCATTTATTTCTTTAGGTATTATTTTTGCTATGCTTAGAGATCTAAATACAATTCCATTACAGATAGTTAAAAAGTCGGCTTTAATCAGCAAAATTGTTATTTCTTCTGCAGTATTTAGCTTTTTAATTAATTGGTTAATTATACCTAAATATGGGTCAATGGGGGCAGCTGTGTCATTTGTTATTTCTCAATTCTCCTATTTATTGTTGATGATGTTTTTTGCTCAGAAACACTATAGGATAAATTATGAAATCATCAAACTCGTTAAGATGATAGTTGTTGGCATAGTATTATTCTTTATATCACAACTACTATCCGGTTTTACATTAATGGCAAGGCTTATCTTAAAATTACTTTTGATAATTGTATTTCCTATCCTGCTTTATTTCTTAAACTTTTACGAACAAGTCGAATTAAATAGTCTAAAGAGTTTTTGGATTAAATGGAAAAATCCTTTTAAGATAAAATCTAACATCCAAGAATTAATAAAAGGAGGTAATCAATGAGAATAGGAATGATTCTTGATAATGTTTTTCCTCCTGATGATAGAGTTTTCAAAGAAGCACTTACGCTTATTAACAACGGACATGAAGTCTTTTTACTATGCTATGGAAATAAGATTCAATCAAAAGCCGAGAGTTGGAAAGGCATTACTATCAATAGAACTAATCTATCAATTAATTTAGGTAAGAAATTATTAGGATTAATCTTTGTCTTGCCTTTTTATAAATGGTTTTGGTCTTCTCAAATAAACCGATTTGTAGAAAAGCATACTATAGATGTTCTTCACGTTCATGATTTACCTTTATGCAAACCCGCTATAATAGTTAAGAAACGAAAGGGAATTAAACTTGTCTGTGATATGCACGAAGATTTTGCAGATTGGATTCTTAATACTCCTTTATATAATGTTGGTTTTAAAAAAGTATTACGTGTTTTTCAGAACTGGAAAGGATATGAAGAAGAATGCCTATCTCAGTGCGATTTGGTAATAGGAGTATCAACTCCACTTGTCGATAAAATGATTAATAGTTATAATTTAGAAATATCAAAAGTAATCAACGTTCCTAATACTCCTGATCTTAGTGTTTTTGATATAAAGAATATAGATTTATCAATTCAAACCGAAATGAATGCATATTATAATGTTGTTTATTCAGGTATGATTGACGAATTAAGAGGTTTGCAATATATTATTCCACTTATTAATAAAATAAAAGAGAAGATTCCAAACATAAGGCTGCTTATTGTTGGTTCAGGCAAGTATTTAGAGGAATTAAAAAGCTTAACTAATGAATATAATGTGGAGAGCTATGTTCATTTTACAGGCTTTCTACCTATTGAAACAGTAGCAGCTTACATAGCATTATCTAAAGTAGGTATCTATCCTCAAAAGAAATATAATGGTATTGATGAAACCCTTCCTACTAAGATATTTCAATACTGTGCGATGGGTATTCCGGTTATTTCAAGCGATCATTTACTCCCCAGAGAATTTATTAATAAGAATAATTGCGGATTTTTAGTTAATTTTGTAGCTTCTCCTGAAGATTTTATAGATCGTTTGTTTGAGATGTATTCAAATGAAGATAAAAGAAAAGAAATGGGTTTAAATGGAAAAGAAGCTGTACTTAATACTTACAACTGGCATTCTACCGTTCAACCATTAGTTAAATTTTATTCTAATTTATAACAGTTTTATATGTGTGGTATCTGTGGCATTTTTAATATTAATTCGCAACCTATTAATAAAGAACATTTATTAAAGATGGGAAAGCTAATTCATCATCGGGGCCCTGATGATGAAGGATATCTGCTTGTAAATACGGATGAAAATGTTATTAGACATTGCCATGCGGAAGATACTATTATTGAATATAAAACAAAACTACCTTATGTTCTTGAAGACTTCATTGCTAACCTTGGAATTGGTTTTAGAAGGTTATCTATTATAGATCTTTCTCCAGCCGGTCATCAGCCATTGACAGATGTTAAGCATAAATGTTGGATAGCTTTTAATGGTGAAATATATAATTACATAGAGATTAAAAATGAATTACTAAAACTTGGTTATTCTTTTTCATCCGAAACAGACACTGAAGTTATTATCAACGCATATCTTGAATGGGGAAATGATTGTGTAACCCGATTTAATGGGATGTTTGCAATAACTTTGTGGGATATTGAAAAACAAATTCTGTTTTGTGCAAGAGATAGAATGGGTGTTAAACCTTTCTATTATCATTTTGATGGAAAACAATTTGTATGGGCATCAGAATTAAAACAATTTGTTAAATCAGGAGTTATCGAACCTAAAGTCAATTATGCTAATATCCATAATTACTTAATGATGTCTCGATTAAATGTTGATAAGAATACTTTCTTTGAAGGCATTGTTGAATTAGCTCCTGCACATACATTAGTTGTTTCTTCAAAAGGTATTCAAATAAAACGATATTGGGATATTGATGAAACCAAAAAACAATATGGTTTAAGTGATGCAGATTACGCTAAAGGATTTGAAGAAATCTTTGCTGATTCAGTTCGGCTTCGCTTAAGAAGTGATGTTCCGCTAGGTATAGCACTTAGTGGTGGTTTAGATTCAAGTTCTATTGCTTGTATTGCCGGTAGATTTATATCAAATCCTATTAAAACATTTTCAGTTTACTATGAAGATGACAAGAAATTTGACGAAAGAGAATATATTCACGAGGTACTTAAGGTAGGAAACTTTGATCCTGTATATTTTACAGCTAATCAAAATGTATCCTTTGAAGAACTTACCCGCTTTTTCTACTTTCAGGATGAACCATGTATGAGTGCAAGTCCTTTTTCAGCATATAAGAACAATGAAAATATAAGAAAGGCAGGAATTATTGTTGCTCTCAATGGGCAAGGTGGTGATGAATTGCTTGCGGGTTATCATACCTATTTCAAATACTATTATCTTGATTTATTAAAGAATCTTAAACTTCATAAACTTTTTTCTGAGTTTAATCTGTATCAAAAGGAATTTAAGATTTCTAATACAGATATCTTAAGATTGTTTTCTAAGATTGGCCTTAGAGTGTTTTTATCTGATAAGTTTTTAAAACAATATGAGTATAAAGAAATTGCTAATGGTAGTTATTATTCTAATCAATTAACTACTCACAAGCATGCTGTTGAACTTATTCAAAAATATAAAGAGGAGTTAAGTAATAACTTGTATCAAACATTGGTTAATACCTCAATACCTCATCTATTACATTGGGAAGATAGAAACTCAATGGCGCATTCGATTGAAAGCCGAGTTCCTTTCTTAGATTATCGATTGGCCGAATGGGTCTTCTCAATACCAACGGAACAGAAATTAAAAGGAGCTGAAACAAAGTATGTTCTTCGTAATGCAATGAAAAATATTCTCCCTGAAAAGGTGAGAACAAGGATGGATAAAGTAGGCTTTGCAACTCCAACAGATTTATGGACAAGCAAACTGTTGAAGAATGAGATAAATGAGGTGTTCTCATCAACACAATTTAAGCAGAGAGATATTTTTAATGCTTCACAAATTGAAGCTGCATATCATAAATCTCCATCTAATTTCAAACCTAACGAAATATGGAGAATCTTATCTATGGAGATGTGGTTCAGGATATTTATTGACAATAAAGAATAGCATTTATGTGTGGCATTGGTGGTATATATAATCTGAATCATAAGCCTATTGATGTTGACAAACTCAATAGGATGGCAAAGATTATCCGTCATCGGGGGCCTGATGATGAAGGCTTTCTTCTTATTAATTCCGATAGGAAAGTGGTAAGGCATTGCTTTGGCGAAGATACTATTCCCGAACTTCAGGCTACTACTGCTCCTCTTGATAACGATTTTCAAGCTAACATTGGCCTTGCTTTCCGTCGCCTTTCTATTATAGACTTGAGTGCTAAAGGACATCAGCCGATGAGTAACGAGGACAAGTCGTTATGGATTACTTTTAACGGTGAGATTTATAATTATATTGAATTAAGAGAAGAGTTAAAGCAAGCTGGTCATATTTTCTACACTAAAACTGATACCGAAGTCATACTCAAAGCATACAAAGAGTGGGGCGTTAATTGTCTCAACCGTTTCAATGGGATGTGGTCTTTTGCGCTTTGGGATATTGAAAAGCAGCTTTTGTTCTGTGCCAGAGATAGGTTCGGCATTAAGCCTTTTAATTATTATTTTGATGGCAATCAGTTTATCTTCGGTTCGGAAGTTAAGCAGGTACTCGTTAATGATATTGATAAAAGCCTGAACGAAGAGGTTATTTACAAGAGCCTTAAGTTGGGTTCTTACCTAATTAATTCCAACAATACTTTCTTTAAAAATATACACATCCTTCCGCATTCCCACTACCTTATTATTAAAGATAATAAGATGGAGATTCAACAGTATTACGATCTGTATCCTAAGCCCTTTGCTAAGTCTAAGCTTAGTTTTGCTGAAGCTTGTGAGGCATACAAGGATTTGTTTATTGATGCTGTTAAATTGAGGATGCGCAGTGATGTTGAGGTGGGTAGTGCTTTGAGTGGAGGTTTGGATTCTTCTGCAATTGTTGCCACTGCAGTTAATTGTACCGACAAACAGTTCAAGACTTTTTCTTCTTACTATACGTATTCACCGGCTTATGATGAGCGTAAGTGGATTAAGCTGGTAACCGAACGTTTTAATGCTAAGGCTTTCTATGTTTCGGCTAACGCTGAAACTGCTATGAATGATTTGGAAACCATCACATGGCATCACGATTATCCGGTGCCCGGTTCTAGTCCTATTGCTCAAAACTATGTAATGAAGATCGCCAGAGAGAATGGTGTTACTGTGCTACTCGATGGGCAGGGAAGTGATGAGATTACGGGTGGTTATCATCATGCTTTTTACAGGTATTATGCTCAACTGTTGAGGTCTGGAAACCTGATGCGCTTTGCAAAGGAGTATCCTTCTTACCTTAAAAATAACCCTAAAGGAAGTACTACTGCCAAGTTGATGAAGCTTGCTGCTGTGTTGTTCTTATCCGAATCTAAGTTATATAAAATGGAGGCTAAGAGCAGGTTGGTGAATCCTCTTTCTATAAGTTTTGATGATAATAGCATCTTCAATAATATAAAGGATCTGCATACGGATAAGCTTTCCAACTTCCTTTATAATCAGATGATGTCTACTTCTATACAGACGCTTCTGCACTTCGAAGACAGGAATTCTATGGCGCATTCTATTGAGAGTCGCGTTCCTTTTCTCGACTATCGCCTTGTAGAGTTTGCCTTTACCCTTCCTTCTCATTATAAAATAAATAAACATAATGGGAAATATATTCATAGGGAAGCTTTGAAAAATATAGTTCCTAAGGAGATCATGGAACGTACGGATAAGGTTGGTTTCCTAGCTCCCGGCGAACATTTCTGGTTGCGCAATGAGATGAAACCTTATATGGAAAACCTCTTGAATTCTCCTGATTTTAATAATAGAGGCATCTATAATCATAAACTAATAAAAGAAGAATATAAAAAGTATTTGAACGGAAGTTCGACTTATGCTAATACGCTTTGGCAGATCATGGCTTTAGAAGTATGGTTTAAGAAATTTGTTGACTAGTAAATCTTTAACATGAAACATATCATTAAGTTCTTTATTAATTTTATCCCTCGCAAGTACATTCAATTGTTCAGTCATATTGCGACTAAGATACTTGGGTTGTTCTACATAGGTAATAAAGTTGAGTGCCCTGTTTGCGGACATCATTACAGAGCGTTCCTGCCTTATGGCTACGTTACTCCTCGCCCGAATGCGTTGTGCCCTAACTGCCTGGCTTTGGAACGTCATCGTTTGATGTGGCTTTATCTTCAGGATGAAACTAATTTCTTTACTGATAATTTAAAGGTGCTGCATGTGGCTCCTGAGTATTGCTTTATTAAACGTTTTGATGCCTTTAAACATCTGGATTACATCACTGCGGATCTTGAATCTCCTTTGGCTAAGGTTAAGATGGATGTTCAGAAGATTCCTTTTCCTGAGAACACTTTTGATGTTATCTTTTGTAATCATATTATGGAGCATGTTGATGATGTTCATCTTTCATTAACTGAGTTGTACAGAGTTTTGAAACCAGGAGGTTGGGGTATTATCCAGTCGCCGATTAATGCTAAACGTGATGTTATGTACGAAGACTTAAGCATCACATCTCCATCTGAAAGAGAAAAACATTTCGGGCAGAAAGATCACTTGCGTGAGTTTGGTTTAGATTATGGCGAACAGCTTGCTAAAGGTGGCTTCACAGTGGTTGCCGACGAATATATTAAGTCCTTATCAAAAGAAACCATTGCTAAGTATGCTTTGCTTGCTTACGATGATATTACTATTGAAGAAACAATCTTTTTGGTAAAGAAGTAGAATCCCTCATAAGATGTAATTTGTATAATTCATATCAATAATAATATAAATAGCTTATTAATGGTTTTTTAAAAGATTTGTTGTTACAAAAATAGTGTCTTTTTACAAACGTCACGAACGAATGTTTTATCAATTTTATCCTTTTACAAAGGCCGAAGAGGGTATTCATTAACTTATAAAATTTAATTTGGAAAAAATTAGGTTTATTTTCGATTATGTAGTATCTTTACGCTCAATTATCAAAAATAAACCTTTTATGAAAACATGTATTTCAAAAAGTATTGTCTCCTTAGTTCCTTTCTCAATATTTACAGGGAGTATGCTGTTAACATTTCTTTTGGTATTGATGTCAAATGCTACTATAGCTCAATCCGAAATCCCCGAAATATCTTTTATTAAACTTAATAATAAGATAGGGATTGTAATTGATTCCATCGAAAACCACCAATGCAAATGTGTAAACTATTACGAAAAGGAGGAATATAATTATTCAGTGCTGATGCAATTGCCCGATAGTAATATTGTGCTTCGGATAATGCTTAAAGGCGAGCTTGGTTTCCGCGACCTCAATATGGATACTACCGAAATTAAAAAACTCTATACATCTGCTTTAACTTTTACCTCACAACCTTCAGTTATTGATTCAATAAAAGAAGAAGAAATTTTAAGAGCTATTTCCGGCGATACCGTTTTATATAAACGTATAGATTATAGTAAGCTTAAATTCAAAACATATATCAAACCGGGCTATCTTCACAAAACCAAATTTACTTTTTTTAACATAGGTTTAGGGACATATAGTAATTCCTATAAAACTCATCAAATAATCGGTGCAGAGATTGGGTTTATTAATAAAAACAATATGATGTTCACTTTTCACGGTTTTATTATAACAGAACTTAAGGGGAAGTCGGACCCTAATTATATATTTAAAAGAGATTATTCTTTACTTGTTGGAAAAAGAATTGACATAAATAGAGTAGCAATCTCTATTTCCTATGGCTTTGCTGCAATATTTGAAGATTGGTATTTTGATAATTTTGCATTTCCTATAGAAGCAGAATTATTTATTGGAGCCAGAAAAAGTTTTAACTTTAGTTTAATCGCTTTTTGTAATTATGATTTAAAATATTTTTATTACAATAAAGGTCTTCTACTTTGTATTCGTTTTGGCAAAGTTAAAAATCGCATCATTTAGTATTTTTTCAATGGGTTTAACAAAATTAAATTATATGAAAACAACTATTACTAGTTTTGTATCAAGGATTATTTTCTTTGTAATATTCCTTTTTTTACTTTCGGATTTAGCTATAGCTCAATCCGAAATCCCCGAAATATCTTTTATTAAACTTAATAATAAGATAGGTATTGTATTAGATTCTGTAAAAAATGACCAATGCAAATGTGTTACCTATTACGATAAGGAAGAATATAACTATTCGGCACTTATACAATTGCCCGATAGTAATATTGTGCTTCGGATACAACTCAAAGGCAATCTAGGTTCCCGCGACATCAATATGGATACTACCGAAATTAAAAAGCTTTACACATCTGCTTTAACTTTCACCTCACAACTTTCAGTTATAGATTCAATAAAAGAAGAAGAAATTTTAAGAAGTATTTCCGGCGATACCGTTTTATATAAACGTATAGATTATAACAGTCTTAAATACCCAACTAATATAAAGCCTATACATGGATTTGTCTTTTTTAATACAGGTTTAGGTTTAGGCAATTTCCGTGGTAATTCTAACATATTATATGGGTTAGAGTCAGGTTATGTTTTTAAAAATAATATGTTGTTATCTTTACATTTTTATAATGAAAATGAGTGGCAGTTTTTATCTTATCAATATCCATCTGAATCTGTTTATGATTTAGGCTTACTAGTAGGCTACAAAGTCAATCTCGACAGAATTGCAATCTCTTTTTCGGGAGGTATCTCAAAAGTGTCAGGTGTTGTAAGAGGAGAATGGATATCAACTGATAAAAACGGAAGTTGGTTGTTTGCTGATAGTTATTATCAAGCATTAAATTTTAATACATTAGGATTCCCAATACAAGCAGAGTTATTTTTAGGAGCACGCAGAGGTTTTAACATTAGTTTAATCTGGTTCCACAATTTTAATTCAGACTACCCTTATTCCGGATTTTTAGTTTGCATGCGTTTTGGCGAAATACAGAAATAAAAGCTTCTGAATAATAATATGGTTTACCTCTAAAAAATTAACATTTATTAAGGATTGGAGAAATACTAACCAAGAAAATTTGACAAATTATTCAGAATTG
>JBAXLO010000059.1:0-22534 GCA_037134755.1 Bacteroidota bacterium
ACTACCGTTTACGGTTATTACAAAGGCAAAGAAGAAGTTCTTCGCAGCGATGATAGATATACTCAGATTAATCTGTTGGCTAACTATGCTCCGGTAAAGACTTTCTATGTTAAAGTTGTTGATGCAACCCACAAACCTGTTAATAATGCTAAGGTAGAGTTTCAATTATATAATTATGCAGAGTTTTATCCTTTGGCTAAGAAGTTTACATCTCCGAAAGGCATTACTTCCTTGCAAACAGGCTATGGAGATTTGCTTATCTGGGCTAATAAAGGCAACAATTATGGTTATCAAAAAGTAACTGTAGAGTCAACCGACACTGTGGTGGTGATTTTAAATAAGAAACCCGGTAAAGAATATACTGAAGAGTTGGATTTAACCCCTCCGGTTGTGCGTCAGGTGGATGTGGTGGTTAACGAAAAGGATGCCCAGCTTAATAGTGAGCGCTTAAAGCAAGAAGATAAGATGCGCCACGACTATGAAGCTACTTTTATTGATTCAGTTAAAGCTTTTCATATTGCAAATGATCTTGGTTTAGACAAAAATAAGACTTGGAATGTCCTTCATAAGAGCAGAGGCAACTGGCAAACGATTGTTGACTTCATTTCTAATCCTAATTCAAGTAAGAATAAAGTTTTATGCCTGCCTTTACTGGAAAATATCTCTGAAAAAGATCTTCATGATGTAACTTTAGATGTTTTATTAGACCATTTAAATAATTCTATGTTATTAACTATTAATGATCCGGATATGTATGCCAAATATGTGATGAATCCTCGCATCGGCGACGAGATGATTAAGCCTTATAAAGCATATTTTCAGAATAAATTAGGTGCAAATAACTTTAAAGACGCTAATCAGGTTGTTCAATGGATTAAAACTAACATAAAAGTTGATGCAAAAGCCAACTACTATCGCGTTCCTATTACTCCCAAGGGTGTTTATGATTTAAAAGTTGGTGATGCTGCTTCACGCGATATGCTTTTTGTTGCAATATGCAGGAGTTTTGGTATTTGTGCAAGGCTTGAACCTGCTACTAAAGTGCCTCAATACTACGCATGGAATGGTTGGAAGACTATAGTGTTTGAAAAGCAAGTTACTAAAGAGATTCCTAAAGCTACTTTAACTTTAGAAAACAATCCTGCGAATGGAAATATTACACCAGAGTATTCAACTCATTATAGTATTGAGAAATTTAATGATGGCAAGTACAATACTTTGGATTATGAAGAAGATGCTCACCTAAAAACCTTCCCTTGCATGCTAAATGTAGATGCCGGAGATTATATGATGGTTACCGGCAATCGTTTACCTGATGGAACTGTTATGGCAATGCTTAAATTCTTTAAGTTGTTACCTGATCAGAAGATGAATCTTAGTATTACTTTACGTAAATCAAAAGCAGAGCATAAAATAATAGGTAAATTAAGCGCTGATTATAGTTTTATTGATGTTAAAACTAATAAAACTGTTACAATTAATGATATTAATAACAAAAAGAACACTATACTTCTCTGGGTTGAAGTTGATAAAGAGCCTACACGTCATGCAGTGCTTGACATTGCTAAGCTTAAAGCTAACTTTGATAAGTGGGATGGTAACTTTGCTGCTATCTTTAATAAGAATACACAACCTGATGTGGCTAAATTGAATGGTTTACCTCAGCAGACAGCTTATTTTATTGATAAAAATGATGTTTTAAAAGAGATTGAGAAGACAACTAATCAAAAGTTAAGTAATAACCTCCCTGTTTTTGTTGTGTTAAACGAAAAAGGAGAGATAATTTATCTTTCAAATGGTTATAAGATAGGTGCAGGAGAGATGTTATTGAAATTGTTCTAGTATTATTTCAACAATATAGATAAAAAAAGAGTCCCGATTATTCAGGACTCTTTTTTATTGTGATTAATCAACTGTTATTTCGCTGATAAATACCCAAGCTTTACCACCTGCACCTGCATGACCTTCAGGACAAGTTCTTCGGTTCTTTGCTTTAAAGCGAACATAGCGAGCATTAAACTTTTCTATATCTTGTTTAAATGTATTCACTCCCTTTTGTTCTTTCCAATTATTAGTATCAAACTTCTTTACAGTAAGTTCTTTGAATTTAAGACCATCTTCTGAGCCTTCAATTATAATTTCTAATGGGTCAAAGATCCATGACCTTATTTCAGCAAGATAATTAATACCAACATTATGAATTGTTGTTACTTTACCTAAATCAACAATAGCTGTGAAATCAGTGCCTTCGAAACCTAACCATGTTTTATCCTGAACGTTCTTTGAGCCATAGATATCATCTGTTAAACTTGCTGCTCCATTGGCTTTATACTTGTCACTTGGTTCGTTATCAAGCTTAACTTTGCAACCAAAAGACAAAGGAATCTTAATCTTTATTGTTTCACCAATCTTATCTTTTCCATAAAAGGCAATGGCTTTGAATTGTGATTGTTTCTTAGTTGTTAATGATTTATTGAAAACCGGTGACTTTATAGTTGGCCCTGTTCCATCTAAAGTATAATGTACTTTTAAGTTATTATTAGCTATTTTAGATTTAAGTTCTATTGTAAGATTATCTGTAGCAACATCATACTTATATGTAAAATCAGGTGCTTCAACAATCATTGGCTTTCCTTTAATCTCTAACACAACTACTGAATTAATTGCATCAGGAGCTTTATCAGGCAAAGGTATTTTTAATGTCAATCCATTCTTAGTGTATGCAATAGCTTTCTTATTTGGATCAGATAAGAGGTATGCTTTTATAGGTTCATTAATAAGATTATCAATAACAAGGCTTTTGCTTTCAGGCCAATTGAAAAGATGGAGATACAAACGAGTTCCGCCAGTTATCTCTTTTTGAGTACATTTGCCCCATGTTGATTTATTAAAAGGACTTGCTTTTGTTCCATATATTGACTCGCTATTAACCTTCATCCAATCACCTATTTCCTTAAGTCTTTCGATACTTTCTGGAGGAAATACACCTTCGGAAGTTGGGCCAACATTTAATAAGTAATTACCTCCTTTTGAAGCGACATCCACAAGGTTATACAAAAGATCTCTTGTTGATTTCCAATTCTTATCATACTTATTATAACCCCAATGATCGTTCATAGTCATACATGTTTCCCAATCAAGGCCTGGCATTCCGGTTTCAGGAATCTCTTGTTCGGGGGTACCATAATCGCCTAGCGCTTCTATATTTGTGCTTAGCCCACCCATTCCATCACGGTAAGTATCAATACGATTGTTAATGATAAGATCAGGTTTCATTGTCCTTAAATAGGCATATAATTCCTGTGCATATTTGTGTGTCCATGTAGATTCCCATTCGCCATCAAACCAGAGGATACTGATATCGCCATAATTATTAAGTATTTCTTTTAGTTCGTTTTTAAGATACGCAAAGTACCTATCATAACTATCTGCACTTGTAGCGCTCATTGTAGTTTCCCAATCGCGATGAGGAAGATAATCAGGGTGATGCCAGTCCATGATTGAATGATACCAACATATCTTCATCCCTTGTTTGCGACAAGCATCTGCAAGCTCTTTAAGGATATCGCGCTTAAAAGGAGAGTGCATCACATTGAAATCAGTGTACTGTGTATTGAACAAACAAAAACCGTCATGATGCTTGGATGTCAATACAATGTACTTCATTCCTGCATTTTTCGCATACGTCACCCATTGATTGGCATCAAACTTAACGGGATTAAATTGAGTAAGCAGCTTTTCGTATTCTAATACAGGTATATGTGCAGTTTCTCTTATCCATTCGGCATGGTTTTTCTCCTCGCCCCATTGTCCGGCAGGCACTGAGTATAAACCCCAATGGATAAACATTCCGAAACGTGCGTCACGCCACCATTCCATGCGTTTATTCTTATCATCTTTTACTTTTTTATCTGTTTGTGCATAAGTTGTCGATAAACAAATTAACACAATCATTACCAATAGAATGTTTTTAATTTTCATTGTTATTGTTTTTATTATTATAATTGACAAAGATACTAAAAAGAATAATGTAATGCATAACAATATCTATTTTATTTAATTAAAGATACTATTAACTTAGCTCTTACGACTTGTGGTAGCAAAAGCTTCGCGCAAAGCGTTATAATAAAAATTAATAAGAAATTACTTATTCTCTTTTTTCATTTTAACGATCCAAATATAAACCGACCATACAACTGTGATGGCAAAAACTAGTAAAATAGGCATATAATAGTTGTGGATAATGCTATGGAAAACAGAGCCGATAACTATGTAAATGGTGGCTATTGCGAGCTTTAACGGGATCAACTCTGCGTTGGTCCATGTTGTTTTCATTTTAAAGAAGTTCATGATTTAATGATTTAATTTTGTTGTTAATAATAGGTACAAAGATACGAAAAAAGGAAGGATAGTTCATATTTTATTACATTTATTTATTAGCAAATTATTGTCGTTATCCTACAAAAATATTTCCTCTTGCAAAACCTTGTATCAACATACAAAGAGTAATACTACTTGTGACAAATGACTAAAATATTTAACAAACATGTAGTTTTATTTTACTAATAGCCTCTTAACAAAACAAACTTCAAATTTCTAACTCCAAACTTTTTCTTACCTTTGCACAAAAATTACACAATGAATATTTTACTTTTAGGTTCGGGTGGCAGGGAAAACGCTCTTGCTTGGAAAATCTCTCAAAGCAATCAAATAGAGAAGCTTTATATAGCACCTGGGAATGCCGGTACTGCATTGTACGGCACCAATGTTAACATAGATAATCTTAATTTTGATGAGATAAAGCAATTTGTTATTGATGAGAATATTGATATGTTAGTAGTGGGTCCCGAAATTCCTTTAGTTGAAGGTATTCATGATTACTTTTTGAATGATGAAGCTATAAAGCATATTCCTGTAATAGGTCCTCAGAAAGAAGCTGCTATGTTGGAAGGCAGCAAAGACTTTGCTAAAGCCTTTATGATGCGTCATAATATTCCTACTGCTGCTTATAAAACTTTTACAAAAGATACTATAAGTGATGGCATTGTATTTATCAATACTTTAAAGGCTCCTTATGTATTAAAGGCTGATGGACTTGCCGCCGGCAAAGGTGTAATTATTACGGAGTCTTCTGCTGAAGCAATTGTGACCTTAAATAGTATGTTAGCCGACGAAATGTTTGGCAAAGCATCTTCAAGTGTTGTGATAGAAGAGTATTTGCACGGTATAGAGCTTTCTGTTTTTGTTGCTACTGATGGCAATTCCTACAAAGTGCTTCCTGTTGCTAAAGATTATAAGAGAATTGGAGAAGGTGATAGCGGTCCTAATACCGGTGGTATGGGTTCGGTGTCGCATGTGCCTTTTGCTGATGCTGCTTTTATGAAAAAGGTTGAAAAACGTGTTATTATTCCAACAGTTGAAGGTTTAAAGAATGACAATATCCTTTACAAAGGTTTTATTTTTATTGGCTTGATGAATGTTGGAGGCGATCCTTTTGTTATTGAATACAATGCTCGTCTTGGTGATCCTGAAACCGAATCCGTTATCCCAAGAATTAAGAGTGATATCATTGATATATTTAAAGGAATTGCCAATAACAATCTTCACGAAACAAAATTGGAAATTGATGATAGGTATGCAGCTTGCGTTATGATGGTTGCCAATGGTTATCCGGGTAATTATGCTAAAGGTGATGTTATTTCTAATCTTGATTTAGTTAAAGACAGTCTTGTGTTCCATGCAGGCACTAAGTATGATAGCGATGGGAATATTGTTACCAATGGTGGCAGAGTTATAGCCGTTACTTCTTTTGGCGACACTATTGAAAGTGCTTTAAAGAAGTCTTATGAAAGCGTTAATATTATTGATTATAGAGGCAAGTATTACAGAAAAGATATAGGTAAAGACCTTCTTAAATAACATTATATATCTAACACACCGTTTATGCTTTATCTGATTCTTGCAATCATAACTTCGTCGTCTATCTTTGTGATATTTAAATTATTTCCAAGATATAGGATACAATTATTGCAGGCAATCACTGTAAACTACATAACCGCGGCTTCCATGGGCTTCTTTATCGATAGAGCCAACTACCATTTCAACACACTATTGCAACAAGAATGGATGCCTTTTGCAATAATAATCGGAATCGTATTTATATTTACATTCCAACTGTTTGCATTCTCCTCACAAACGGCAGGAGTTGCAATTACCGCAGTATCTTCGAAAGTATCGGTAGTAATTCCGGTTTTAATTGGTGTTTTGCTTTATGCCAACGAAACCTTAAGTATCTTAAAAGTAGTCGGTTTGTTGCTTGCTATCCTTTCTTTCCTTTTGGTGTTTCATAATAATGCCAATATGAAAATCAATCCACGATTCATGTTCCTGCCTATAATCCTGTTCCTTGCAAATGGTTTTAACGATACCATAATGGCGTATTCTCAACGCAATCATGCGGGCGAAAGTACCATAGTTTTTATATCTTGTGTGTTTTTTACTTCAATGATTATCGGCTTGGTTATGCTTATCATACGATTACTATTTTATAAAGAAAAGATATTGTTAAGAAACATCCTTGCCGGCATAATTTTAGGTATCTTCAACTTCTTATCCACCTATTACTTTTTCAAAGGTGTTGCGAAGATAGAAAGTGCAGTGTTCTTCCCAGTTTTAAACACCGGTATTGTAATTCTTTCTGCCCTTTCGGGGATACTTTTCTTTAAAGAGAAATTCAATCTAATCAATTGGATTGGAATTGTTACCGCAATAGTTACTATTATATTAATAGCAATTTCCTAAAGCTTATTATTATGATGTTTGAAGATACATATAAAACGATAACAAGCCGATCGGAAGGTGTATATAAGGAGAAAGGGAGTAAGTTTATAGCTGTTGCCCTCCCAGTTACTACCGAGGCGGAAGTAAAAGACCAGCTTGCCTTGTTGCGTAAGGAATATTTTGATGCACGTCATCATTGTTATGCTTATATTTTGGGATTTGATAAGTCAGCGTACCGTATTAATGATGATGGTGAGCCTTCCGGAACTGCCGGTCGTCCCATACATGGGCAATTGCTTTCTAAGGATTTAACAAATACGCTGGTTGTTGTCATTCGTTATTTTGGTGGAACTAAATTAGGTGTAAGTGGCTTAATTAATGCTTATAAGACTTCTACAAAGGAGGCTTTGGACAATGCAAATATCATTACTAAAATAGTAGAAGACATTTATGAAATCCATTTCGATTATCTTCAGATGAATGATGTAATGAAGCTGCTGAAAGACGAGAATCTATCTCAATTTAATCAACAGTTTGAAACATCTTGTTCACTTCAGTTTTCTGTACGTAAGAATGATAGCGATAAAATATATACTGCATTCACAAAGATATCTAATCTAAAAATAAAATACCTTCATACTCATTAATTGAGCTTTAATTTTCTTTTTTATTATTATAATGTTTTTTTTGGTTATGATTTTTATTGTTTTTCTTTACTAAAGTAAAAAGAAGAGCAATAATTTTAAAAATAAAACAGCACTTATTTTATTAAATGATGTAGTTTTTTAATTCTTCATTTTATAATATTATTAAGAAGTTTACTTATTTATAATATTATAATAAATCTAATAAAAAAACATATAAACATAAGTATAATAACACTTTTCATAATAATTCAAATCCTAATTATTTAAATTGTTTAAGGTATTTTACAATTTTAAAGCCAAAATAATGTATAGATTCTCCACTTATTTTTTAGAGGTACTATGCAAAACGTTTCCCGAGTTGGTACTTTGCAAATGCAAGAGACTATCTCAGGAGAAAATGTAGGTAATTGTAAAAAATAAACTGCCATTTTTGAAATCATTATAAGCACTTGTAAAAAACATAATATTTAGGAAAGAGAAAATATCAGTTTAATATTTTTTAATTATTAGATTTAGGAAAAATTCTTCGATAGTACCGCCATAAAATATGTCGAGAACGTTAGTAAAAAGTTATTGCCTTTTTTACTTATTATTATACTTAATTAAAGTTGTGAGAAGTTTGTTTTAATAAATATGATTTTATTAAAAACATATTTGTACCTAATTTCAATATTTATTTCTAATTTATATTTTAAAAGTGTATTTAATTAATAAAAGATTAAATATGAATAAAAAAAGGATCTATTTTAAATACAAATCATCTCATTATTAAAAATAATTAGTAGTAAATAAAAGATTAACTACATTAATAATATTTATTTCCCCATTTAATGGAATTATTAAAGTAATTTTACAAAAAAATAAATTGTACTAAAATTTACTTTAACAAAATTAATTTAAAAAAAACATTATGACTGAAAGATTTTATTATTCTAAAAATATTTTCTTGCGATATACCAGAAAATCACACAAGAGAGTGGTTGATATTTTACTGTTTTTTCTTTCGACTTTACATTCTGATGTACCGGATCCGACTCTTATATTTATTTATAACAGAACAAAAGTTGTTTACGATAAGTTTAAAAACCTGATGTCGGACCTTCATATCCAGATAACTGTATTAAAAAATAGAACTGTTGCATATAAAAAACATTTAAGTGGATTGCGCCTTAAACTTGAAGTGATACGTGCAAATGTTGTTGTTAATTATCCCAGTAAGAGCGTCGAATTCAAAGCTATCTTCCCTTTTGGATTGAAACCATTCTTCAAAGGAACCTATTATCAGCGTTTGGAAGAATTAATATTCTTGAAAGACAGATTAGCATTATATGACAAAACAACATCAGTATGTCCCAAAGTACAAGCAATATACGACGCTATGACAAAGACAAGAGATTTGCAAACTCAAGCAAAAGTTAGCATTAAAAATATAAAAGCTGAATTGGAAGTAACACGTGTAAAATTATCACAAATATTATTTGGAAACTGTGGATTACTAATGGATTTGCATCAGGATAGCCCTGAAAAAGTAAGGCATTATTTTCCACAAAAAATGATGAGAAAACAAAATTAAAATATCTATAAGAAATTAATAAGTAAAGATTCCTTAAAAATTCTGCTTAATATTTTTACAAAACTAATCTTCTTCAGCAACAGCGCCACCTTTAAATAATAAAGGCTTATACTTCAAGGATGGAGAAGGTATAAATGCTCCTAATCCCAGTTTATCCCACTTCTTATCAATACTTTCAATAGTGGCATCATCAACAACTACTATATTTGGCCAGTCTCTGGTAAAGCCATCATATAGTTTAGTCTTGCGTGTGCCATCTACAAATAAACCATATTGTTTTTCATCCTCTTTATTATTGATATAAAAACAATCTCTTTCAGGATCTATATTATTAGCAGCCATCCATATTACATCTTTCTTATCATATAATGGAATATTGTCATCCATAAATAGAACAAAAGCAAAATTAGTAAGTAAACCCTCCCCTACTAACTCATTTGCAAGCTTACGGGTGTGATTCTTCCTGTCTTTTTTAATGGTGATAATAGCCAGAGGCAAATTAACATCATTAAAATCCTTAACATCCTTAACTTCGGGAAACATTTCCTTAATTTTATTTATATCAATAAAAGAAGTTATAGTAGAATTATCAACATTAAAGCTCTCTTCCTTAGATTTGTTTGTGGCATCAATACCCAATTTACTGCCAAAGGCAAAACGCTTGCTCGAATGATCCAAAACATCTACAGGTCCTTTAGAAAAATACACATCTTCATTAGAATTAACATTCTTAATGATAGCTTTAAAGACATCATTATAGTTATGAATATCCACATCGCCATCCATAACAATAAGTACCTTGTTGAACATCATCTGACCCGCTCCCCACATGGCATTCATCACTTTATTAGCATGGCCGGGGTACTCCTTGTTAATCTTAACGATAACTATATTATGAAAAACACCCTCGGCAGGCATATCCATGTCAATAATTTCGGGCAACATCGCCATTCTTATTGGAGTAAGGAATATTCTTTCGGTAGCTTTGCCAATATAAGCATCTTCTTGAGGAGGAATTCCAACAATGGTGGCAGGATACACTGCATCTTTGCGATGGGTAATGCATGTAATGTGAAAACGTGGGTAATTATCCTGTAATGAATAGTAACCTGTATGATCTCCGAATGGGCCTTCACAAATTAGTTCTTCATTAGGATCAACATAACCTTCTATAACGAAATCAGCATCATAAGGCACCTCTAAATCATTAGTAATACACTTTACAAGTTTTACTTTTTCCTTCCTAAGGAAACCTGCAAGCATATATTCATCAACATTATCGGGCAAAGGAGCTGTAGCAGAATAAGTATAAACAGGATCACCACCCAATACGACACTCACAGGCATACGCTGATTCAGTATTTTATATTCGTGATAATGTCTTGCAGAATTTTTATGTAAATGCCAGTGCATCCCAGTCATATTATCGGAAAACACTTGCATACGATACATTCCAACGTTGCGCATTCCAGTTATGGGATCTTTAGTATTCACAACGGGAAGCGTAATAAAAGGACCGCCATCATGAACCCAGCATTTCAACACAGGTATCATACTTAAATCAGGATTCATATTTATAACCTGCTGACATTCGCCCTTTCCTTTAATAACTTTTGGCATCCATGAAGCAATATTACTCAACATCGGAAGTACTTTTAGCTTATCGATAAAAGATTCTTTAGGTGATGCAAGTTGCTTAAAGATATCTTCCATTTGTTTCCCCGATTCGTCAAGATCATTAACACCCAAAGTAATACACATACGCTTATACGAACCCATTGCATTGATTAAAACAGGGAAATCAGTACCGGTGTTTTCAAATAATAATGCCTTACCTCCCTTTTCTGACTTAGAAATACGATCGGTAACCTCAGCAATTTCCAATTCGGGCGAAACAAATTCTTTGATGCGAATTAATTCTCCTTCTTTCTCGAGAGTTGCAATAAAGTGTTGTATGTTTTTAAAAGCCATAGCTATGATTCTTATTTGTAATATTATTAATTAGTAAGATTTCTGTAATATAAGAATTTAATCTGTCAATATTCTTACTTAACAAACCAAACTGCAATATTACTCATTTTATTTTAAACAAAAACTCTTGTTTTCTGTTTAACAAGTATTCAAAATGAATAATAACTTTTAAATTTATAGTATGCAAAGAAATCCAGGTGTAACAACCTTTATGGGAAACCCTTTAACATTATTGGGAAACATGGTGAAAGTAGGCGACAAAGCTTACGATTTTACAGTTTTAGGTGCCGACTTGCACCCAATTAAATTAAGTGACTACTCTGGTAAAGTAGTTATTATTTCTTCGGTACCATCTGTTGATACAGGCGTATGTGCAGCTCAAACCAGAAGATTTAATGTGGAAGCAGCTGGCTTAGGCGATGTTGTTATCTTAACAATCTCTTGTGATTTACCTTTTGCTTTAGGTCGCTTTTGTGCTGCCGAAGGTATTGACAAAGTAATTACAGTATCTGATCATAAAGATACTGACTTTGGTCTGAATTATGGTTTCTTATTAGAAGAATTACGTTTGTTGAATCGCGGTATTGTTATCGTTGATAAAGCCGGAATGGTTCAATATGTAGAATACGTAAAAGAAAATACAGACCATCCAGACTATGATGCAGCTTTGATTGCAGCTAAAAAACTAATGTAGGATTTTTCTCACAATTTATTTAAGGGAGGGGTTATCTTTTTTAATAAAGGTAACCCCTTTTGTTTATATATTTTAACTTTTTATTTTTGTTAAGAACTTTGTTAATACTTTTATCATTATTACTAGAAAAGGAATAAAAAAACATGTAATTTTGTTATCTTAATAAGAATTAAAAACAATTTGTTTTATACAAAAATAATGAGAAAATATACTCTGTTTATAGTAATCATATTTATTTTTAGTTTTACTAATTTAAAAAGCCAAAGTTTAAATACAATTAACTTTTTAGACAAATGGTCGATTACCGCAAGCTCAGGAGCAACAATGGAGTGGGGTGATGCCGAAGCCAACTGGTTTGGATATCTTAAAGCTAAACCTGCGTTCGCATTAGTACTTACAAAAGAAATGAACCAAACTTTTGAAATAAGATCCCAAGCATTATATGCAACTTTAAGAGGCTACCAACCCGACCGAAACAGAGATTTTACAGCTAATATATTTGAATGGAATATTACAGGGACTGTTGATTTTACTAAACTCTCTTTTGGTATTGACCCTTGTAGAAAGTTAATGGTTCATGGGATTATTGGAATTGGGTTGTTAAATTATAGTACCATATTAAAAACAATTAGTTCTGATAGCATTGTGTCAACTATTGGATATGATAATAATGGGAATAAAACCGGGTTTAAAACCGAACCTGTCCTTAATACCGGTATTAACATTAAATATAAAATCTCAAGACAAATAGATTTAGTACTGGAAAATACTTGGACTATAACAGGAACCGATTATCTTGATGGTCATAAGGGAGGATTTCAGTATGACATATATTCTTACACATCCATAGGTATTTCCTATAGCTTTAACTTTAGGAAATTCGGGAAAGCCTTCAATGATTGTGGCGGAGGCGGTGTTACAACAAACTAAAGTAGATCATTTGCAAGATTAGCAAGCTCTGAACGTTCTCCTTTTTCCAATCTTATATGTGCATAAATCGGGTGATGCTTTATCTTATCAATTAAATAAGACAAGCCATTACTTTGCGAATCCAGATACGGAGTATCTATCTGATAAATATCTCCCGTAAGGATAATTTTTGTATTCTCACCTGCCCTCGAAATAATAGTTTTAACTTCATGAGGAGTTAGATTCTGAGCTTCGTCAACGATGAAACAAATGTCAGATAAACTTCTACCGCGAATGTATGCCAAAGGCTGAATAACAAGTTTCTCCTTTTCCAAGTCTTCGGTAATCGTTTTATATTCTTTATCCTTTTCGCTAAATTGATTTTTAATATATTTTAAATTATCAAACAAAGGCTCCATATAAGGATTCAACTTAGATTTTATATCACCGGGAAGGTAACCAATATCTTTATTACCAAGAGGAACTATCGGGCGCGCAAGATATACTTGCTTGAATTGACGCTTTTGTTCAAGAGCTCCTGCCAAAGCTAAAAGAGTTTTGCCTGTTCCGGCAACACCTTGCATAGTAACCAGTTTAACATTTGGATTCATGATGGCATGCAAAGCAAAAACCTGTTCGGCATTTCTGGGAACGATACGATAAGCCGAACGTTTCTCTAATCTTTCTATCTTTGTTGACATCGGATTATAATATGAAAGAATAGAATTTTTAGAATTCTTTAAAATATAATAATGATTAGGAATAGGTTGAAAAATATCAACCTCCGAAGGATCGCATTCTCCCTTTTCATAAATGTTATCTATCTGATCTTTGGTAAGTCCATCAACTAATGTTTTGCCTGTATAAAGCGTTTCAACATCTTTAATTTTCCCTGTTTGGAAATCTTCGGCATGCATGTTTAAAGCTTTTGCTTTTAAGCGAAGATTAATATCTTTAGAAACTAAAATAACATTGCGATCGGGATAATACTGAGTTAAAGACAGTGCCGCATTCAGTATTCGGTGGTCAGGTTTATTTTCGCCATATATAATTTGCGCATCCACCTCACTGTGCTCATCCATCACCACTTTAAACATCCCACCGTTAGGATGGTCAAGTTCAATCCAGTTCTGTAAAGTATGAGTTTCGGACATTTTATCCAGAATTCTGATGAATTCTCTTGCTTCGAAATTAAGTGTATCGTTGCCTTTCTTAAAATTATCAAGTTCTTCAAGAACGGTTATTGGAATACATACATCATTGTCTTCGAAGCTATGTATTGCATTATGATTGTATAGAATAACTGAAGTATCAAGTACAAATATCTTCTTTTGTTTTGATTTTTTAGCCATAACTTAATTTTTTAATCTTTAATTATAACAATTTTTATTTTGATAAGGTTTTAATCTTTTACATATTTCTTTTCAATTAAATATTCAGCAATTTGAACAGCATTAGTAGCAGCTCCTTTTCGCAGATTGTCCGCAACTATCCATAGGTTCAATGCGTTTGGAATTGTATTATCCACTCTTATCCGGCCAACGAAAACTTCATCTTTACCTTCTGCATATTTTGGCATTGGATAAATATTATTTTTAACATCATCCTGCACAATAACGCCCTTCGTTTTGCTTAATAGATTCCTTATATCTTCTATCATAAAAGGATTATAAAACTCAACATTAGCAGCTATAGAATGGCCACCCGTAACTGGAACTCTTACAACGGTTGCAGATACTTTTATGTCATCATCACACAAAATCTTTCGCGTTTCATCCACCAGCTTCTGCTCTTCCGAAGTATAGCCATCATCCTGAAAGCTACCGCCATGAGGGAAAAGATTTTTATGTATCTGATAAGGATAAGCCATCTCGGTTTCTATTCCTTTACGTTCGTTTTCTAATTGCTTAACAGCAAGAATCCCAGTGCCTGTAACCGATTGATAAGTTGACACCACTAATCTTTTTATCTTATACTTTAAATGAAGTTGAGATAAAGCAAGCACCAACTGAATAGTAGAGCAATTTGGGTTAGCAATTATATGATCTTCAGCCTTAAGTACGGATGCATTTATCTCAGGAACCACCAAAGGGACGTTGGGATACATGCGCCATGCAGAGGAATTGTCGATAACGTAAGTGCCCAAAGCCGCAAACTGTGGAGCATACTCAAGCGAAGGTCCCGAACCTGCTGAGAAGATAGCAATATCAGGCTTTTGCGCTAAGGCTTCTTTTATTGAGATAATATTATATTTCTTATTAAAGAATTTAATTTGCTTATTAACTGATCTTTCGGAAGCAACCGGCAATAAAGTAATATCTGAGAAATTTCTTTCTTCCAGAACCTTCAACATTACGCTACCAACCAATCCTGTAGCTCCAACTATTGCTATTTTCATTTAGTTTGTGTTTTAAACTTTTTTGTTTTGCAAAATTACAATATTAAAACGAATATTATAGATATATGAAAAAAGCTTTTGCTAAATAATGTTATTTTCATATTCATACCTTCTTCAAAAAAAAATAGACTGATTTTAATAAAAAAGAAGCTGCTAAAAGTATAGATACATCCGAAATTTAACTTTTAGAGGTTTCCAAACTTTCAGTTTATCCAGATTTCATCTTTTGGACGTACTGAAACTTTTTGTGTGAAAAAAGTAAAAAAATTACTCCCACAAAAACTTTTTGTGTGTCCCCCGCAAATGATTTCCTCGTACAAAAAGTTTCAGTGCCTCCCCCGCAAATGATTTCCTTGTACTGAAAGTTTCAAAACGAGAAAAAAATGAAAAAGGGACACACAAAAAGTTTTAGTTGCACTTATTTTTGTTTTTCGAGCATGTTTTTAATAAATGTACGTCAAGAATGATTTTATAGACACTACAAAAACTTTGGATATATCCGAATTTTAACTTTTAGATGTATCCAAACTTTCAGTTTATCCCGATTTCATCTTTTGGACGTCCCCAAACTTAGGGCGGCTTCCTTTTTCATAATTCCTTCGTGCCTTAACTTAGGATGGCAGTAAACTGAAAAAATAACTCGTATCCTAACTTAGGATGGCAATAAAGTAAACAAATCTTTCGTGCCTCAACTTAGGATGGAAGAAAAGTAAACGATTCCTTCGTGCCCTAACTTAGGATGGAAGAAAAGTAAACAGTTTCCTCGTGCCCTAACTTAGGATTGCCCAAATTTTTGAAAAACCTACCCGCCCCAAGTTAGGATTGCACTTATTTTTGTTTTTTGAGCTGTTTTTTAATAAAAACATGTCAAAATATAATTTGCATATACTACTCAAACTGCACATTACACCAATTTGATTAATTTATGGATAAAATTCATCTATTTATGAAGAAAATCTGTATTTGCCTTAAATCTGGAAGAAATGTGCTAAAAATTGTAATTTAACTTGCTTTATTAAAAATAAAACTCACAAATATTAAAATAAAAAACAAAACGTAATTCATAATTCGTAATTCGTAATTAAATAGTACCTTTACAAAATATATTTTCCACATGAAAAAGCTTGTTCTTTTTGTATTAATTTCTCTCTCTTTCTCTCTCAAAGCTCAGCTGACAGAGACGTTTACTGATGGTGACTTTTTAAATAATCCTGCTTGGTTTGGCGATACTTCTGATTTCAAAATCACAAGTTCTACGGCTATTCCCACGGCTATGCGTCCGGCTTTGCAATTAAACACTACTATTGCAGGCAATTCGTGCATTGTCACTGCAAATCCTATGATTTTAGATAATAATGAGTGGGATTTTTGGATAAAACTTTCTTTTAATCCCACAGCTAACAATAATGCAAGGGTTTACCTGGTTTCCGATCAATCGAATTTAAAAGATGCTTTAAATGGATATTATCTGGGAATTGGCGAAACCAACGATAGAATTACTTTTTGTATCCAAAACGGACTTGTTGTAACTATCCTAATTTCGGGCACTATCGCCAATCTCAACAAGACAAATAACCAATTACGGATACAAGTTAAGCGGAGCAATAGCGGTTTGTGGCAAATTTATTCCGACACTTTGGGAGGGACTAACTTTTTGTTGGAAGCCGGCATTACCGAAACTACGTTTACAACAGGCAATTACTTTGGTTTCAATTGTCTTTATACTGTTTCGAATAGTACTAAGTTTTATTTTGATGATATTTATGCAGGTGATATTTTTGTTGATACTATATCGCCTAAAGCTCTGAATGTATCAACAATTACACCAAGCAAGCTTGATGTAATGTTTTCAGAAAATCTTGATCAGATATCAGCTGAAAACATTTTAAATTATGGTGTAGATAATGGTATTAATAATCCTGTAACTGCTGTGCAAGACGTTGTCAACAAATCGTTAATACATCTAAGCTTTGCGCAATCATTTATTACAAATACAAACTACACCATTACTATTAATAATGTAAAAGACATAAATAATAATGTTATGATTATGGATACCTTGTCTTTTAATTATTCGGATGTTATTAATAATGATATAAATAAAGTTTTGATAAATGAGATTATGGCAGATGTTAATCCTGTCCCAAATCAGTTGCCGGCTTGCGATTATATTGAGCTTTATAACAGAAGTAATGATGTTGTAAATCTAAATCAATGGGCATTTAAATTAAAGGATGCCGGCGATACTTTATACTTTTCAGATATTACCTTGCAACCCAATAGTTACCTTGTTATATGTGATGATGGTGATGTAAGTTTATTTTCTTCTTTTTGTCAGAATATTTATTCTTTTAATTCTTTTATTATTAATAACGAAACTACAGTTACACTTTATAATCCTTCCGGGAATATAGAACATCAGATAACTTATGATTTAAGTTGGTATCATAATTCAATCAAAAGTCAGGGAGGCTGGTCGCTCGAACAAATAGATCCTCAAAATCCTTGTGGTGGGATAAATAATTGGAAGGCATCTTATGATAGTAAGGGTGGTACTCCCGGAAAAAAGAACGCTGTTTATGCAGTTAATCCTGATTTAATTCCTCCATTTATTAGTAAGATTTGTGTTGAAGACAGTAATTTTATTAAAATCTATTTTAATGAAGCTATGGATAAGTCAAAACTGTTAAATACTGCTGCTTATCACATTCAACCCACCTTAAATATCGATACAATTATTAACCATCAAAATGAATTGGATGCAATTGAGCTTAAACTTTCCGATTCAATTATAATTGGTCAGATTTATACTTTAACAATTACAGATTCAATCTCGGATTGTGTAGGAAACATAATCCCGATTAATACTATTTCTCATTTTGCCTATCCCGAAGCTCCTGATATAAATGATATTATTATTAATGAAATCCTTTTTAATCCCAAACCTGATGGAGTTGATTTTGTTGAGATATATAATAGATCATCAAAGAATATTTCTTTGGCTATGCTCTATTTATCAGGTTATGATACCTATCTTAACTCTTTAAAATATATGTATCCAATTACACTTAGTTGTGATATAATATCTAAAAAAGAATATTTAGTTTTAACAATCAATCCTTCGATTGTAAAGCAGCAATATAACACCCAATCTCCGGATAATTTTATTAGTATGAACTCAATTCCTGCACTTAATAACGATATGGGGATAATAGTTTTAGCTAAAGCGGATAGCACCATTATTGATAGATTTGATTATAATGTTTCCATGCACTTCCCTTTATTAATAGACGTTGCAGGAGTTTCTCTCGAACGCATTAATCCCGACAAGGCAACTCAAGATAGAACAAACTGGCATTCCGCTTCTGAGCAATCCGGCTTTGCAACTCCTTCTTATCAAAACTCACAGTACAGCGACTTCCTTTATCTTGAAGATCCTTTCACGATATCCCCTGATGTCTTTTCGCCCGATAATGATGGACATAATGATGTTCTTCAAATTAATTATAAATTTACTTTGCCTGGTTTGCTTGCCAATATTTTAATTTATGATTCAAAAGGAAGACTCATAAAAAATCTTATCAAAAATGAATTAATGGGAACCAAAGGAACTATCTTATGGGACGGTATTTCGGATGCCAATACCAAAGCAATCATAGGTATATATGTTTTATATATTGAAGTGTTCGACCTAAAAGGAAACGTTAAACAATTTAAGAAAACTGCGGTATTGGGAGGAAAATTATAGTCCGATTAATCAAAACCTAATACCGAACGTCAGGTATTAGGTCTTGATTAAAAAATCCTACTTATACTTCTTTTCTAATACTTTCATAAAGTAGCCGCCAACCACACTACGAGCCTGAAAACCTATTTGTTTTCCATCTAATGTCTCATGCCAATCGCTTAACGGAACACGTGAAGGAGTTTCGGTTACATATTTTAAAAGAGGATTGATCAGTGCATCAAAATCCTTTTGATTATCTGCCAAAACTGCCGTCCACATTATCCAATCCGACTTTGTATAAGTTTTCCTACTATCTAATGGAAGACCGTAAGTATTTTGTTTGGTGAGATAATATTTAATTTCTTTGTCATACACACTCTTTGGAAACAAGTTTAACCCAAGAACTTTATCCCAACTCATATTGTACTTCTGACTCCATGTATTTTTATCATCAAATGTCAAAGCATAATGATCTCCGGCATCTGCAAACTGCATCCATTTCTTTACCATAACCTTTACGCTGTCATTATATTTGTCAGCAATTGTTTTGTAACCCAGCTTTTCGGCTAGTTTGGCATAACATCCCAATCCAACAATAGCCTTTACAGAAAGATTAGCATTGCGTGCCAAATGACCTGCAAAATCATCGGTGCAAAGCTGGTTGGCAGGATCAAAACCAGACTGAAGTAGATATTCTGCCCAGGTAGTTAAAGTTTTCCAATGCTTTTTTGCATAATTTGCATTACCCTCGGCTTTTGCAATAGCAGCAGTAAGTATTATCATATTCCCCGACTCTTCCACAGGCATATCTTCGCTATAAACTTGACCGTTCGCCAATGGATAAGTACCAATATCATGCGCTGCAAATGGCTTGGTGTATTTTCCGCTTTCGCTAAAATAAAAGATACCATTCAACATTCCTTTCATCAGCTCAGGATTATAAGTTAGATACAAAGGAGCCGAAGGATAAGTAACATCCACCGTATTTATACATCCATTACTGAAGTTTTCTTTAGATAAAAATAACAACTCACCATCAGGACTTTTTATAAGTTTATGTGCAGCCACCGTTTGACGATAAGCTAAATCACAAAGCTTTGCATAATTTTCTCCTCCTGCTTCTAAAGCTTCCTGATGAATCTTCTCACTAAAGAAATAAGCAATAAATTTTACAGTTTCATATTCTTTAGCGGCCTTATTCATTTGCTTCTCTATCGTCTGATTGGCATCATTTTGCCACCAAGCTTTTAAATTCTTACCAAAATATTGAATCGCCTCAATATCATCATACGCAAGCATTATAAATTGTTCTTTAGATGTTGTTCCAACCTTCCCCAAAGGGATAATTGTATTTAAAAGTAATTGTTTTCCCTCAGTAATTGGCGTTGCGATATTAGCTTTTACAAACGTATTTATGATCTCATTCTTATTTGATACATATTGCTTCGCTTTATCCACAGTAGGCACTGCCACATACATATAACCCCAATCTATTCTTAAATCATCGCCCTTCTTTTTTAAGATAGCTTGCTCTTTTGTACCGGCTTTTAGTATTGACAGTTTATCATTTGTATATTGTTGAGTAGTTACCTCTTGTGAATTTAAATTAACTGCAATATCCGAAGAAATTGCGAAGTATATTTCCACATCATGTTGCTTTCCATCATTCGATTTTACCTTATAAGTAATGTAAGATACCGGTCGAGAAAGCAACTCAAGATCATTTATTATAATAGGCGAAGTAAATGTAAGCGAAAGATCTATACTACCGCAAGTAAAGTCGTACATTGTCTGAGTTGCATTCAATTTTACATTCTTTTGGATTGCTGTTTGAATGCCATTGTTATCTTTTGGAATAAGTTCGTCTAATATACCAACGTCCAACCATGCAGCACCATAGCTATTATAACAATGCGCGGCCAAAATGTTCTCACCAACCTTAAATTTCTTCTTTACACTCTCATTTAATTCTAAATACAAGAACTTATTGGTCCATCCATCCCTACTAAATATCAATTCCCCATTCAAATATATTTGCACATCCTCATCATGTTGTAATTTTAAGAAGAGTTTGTTGAAATTTAAATCCTTAATTGTCACTTTTCTTCGCATCCAAACATCTTCTTTCCAAATACTTTTAGCTGGAGCATCACTTCCTAAAGGTCCAAATCCAGAATTCCATTTACTATCATCAAAAGTTTGCTTCATCCAGTCGTTAGTTGCTGGTTTAGCGGTAGTAAATACACATTTATAGCTGTCTTCTTCCGCACTACCCATAATTGTTTTGTATTCTCGCTCCTTGGCTCCCATAAAATGGAAAACTTTGCCGTCTATTTTTATCAAACCGGTCATTGGCTGGTTCATACCTGTCCAATGTTGGGTAACCGACTCTGTTAAATTATCGGTAGCCGACCAAATACTAAAATAAGGGTCGTGTGTAATCAAAGGATATGCCGGTGCCAAACGAGTTTGTGCATTACACAATACGCTAAATGCTACTAAGATTACGAAGAGGAATATTTTTTTCATTATATTATGATTTGTATTTATTTCATATTAGTAAATTGACAACAAAAGTACTATTCTTTTTAGTTTAAATAGGTATTTTCTAAGGAAGTTTTTATTGATAACATCAAAATATCCCATATTAATTTTAAGATTTCGATAAACATAATCAGAAATTACTTGTTATTAATCATACAAAAAGTATCGAAACAATAAATTAGTATTCACATTAAAATAAAAACAATATGATATTCGAGTTACCTAAATTGCCTTATGATTTAAATGCATTAGAACCATTTATCTCTCAAAAAACATTAGAATTCCATTACGGAAAACATCATCAAGCTTATGTAAATAATCTTAATAATCTTATTCCGGGTACTGAATTCGAAAACGCTTCATTAGAAGACATTATCAAGAAAGCCAACGCCGGTATTTTTAATAACGGAGCGCAAGTTTGGAACCATACTTTCTATTGGAATTGTATGAAACCTAATGGCGGTGGCGAACCAAGTGGTAATTTGCTTGACGCAATTAATAAGTATTTTGGCTCTTATGAAAATTTCAAACAAAAATTTTCTACCTCAGCAGCTACTTTATTTGGTGCAGGTTGGGCATGGTTAGTAAAGAAGGAGGACGGTTCTTTAGATATCGTTCAGGAGAGTAACGCGGGTAATCCATTGCGTAACGGATTAACGCCAATCATGACTTGCGATGTCTGGGAACATGCTTATTATCTAGATCAGCAAAATAAACGTCCGGATTATATTTCCGCATTCTGGAATGTTGTGGATTGGGATGTAATCGGAAGTCGTTTGTAATAAAACATTCATTTTTTGTCATAAAAAACCTCCGTCATTAGTTTGACGGAGGTTTTTTATTATCACCAAATCTAGTTCAATTATCATCATTTTCTTTTCTTTTTTTATATTTTTACCACTTTCGTGGAATGGATTGTAGGTAAATGTCAGGATTCTTATCTTTAATAAAGGTTTTTCTTTTTTGTTATTTAATCAAATTGAATTTTTAAATATAAATTCTTATCTGCCGAAAGGCAAATGATGTTTTTTATGTAAATAAATTATCTTAATTAATAGATTTTTATCTAATAATATTAAAAAAGATATCTAACATCTAATCTTAGTTTTCTTTTTAAGCTTCATTTCTTTATCTTATAATAAATTTATTTTATATAAGATAAAGAAATACATAAGAATGACGCTTGTATTTATTGGAATGCAATTTGTACCTTTCGGAATGACCCATGTACTCTTCGGAATGACCCATGTACTCTTTGGAATGACTCATGTACTCTTTGGAATGACCCATG
>JBAXLO010000060.1:0-21475 GCA_037134755.1 Bacteroidota bacterium
TCCGAAATTAAGATATGAATGATTTATTTGGTGAAACATCAATTGTCGTCCAACAATTGATGATTTATTCTGTGTGAAGGAGATTGTCGTGCAACAATTGATGATTTATTCTGTGTGAATGAAATTGTCGTCCAACAATTGGCGATATAAACTGTGTGAATGAAATTGTCGAGCAACAATTGATGATTTATTCTGTGTGAATGAAATTGTCGTCTCACAATTTATGTTTCACCAAATAAAACATAAATTGTGAGATTTCTACTTATACTTATGTTTGTTATACAGTACTATATCAGCTTGTTAAAATTATATTTAAAAAATACATCATTATTATGAAAATAATGTTAGGAATCTCATAAAAAATGATTATCTTTGTAGAAATTATTCTGTGTTAAATCCCAATGTTGGGATTTCGTAGAAGGCACACCTGCATAATTTACTTATTATCTTAGTATCTAAACCTTTAAAAATGATTTACGTTGCTTATTAAAAAGAGAAACAACTCTTTCTCTTAGTTTATTATCAATTTTATAATTTAATAATACAAACTAAAATGAATACTTATTTAATTTATATTTTTGTTATATTGCTTTCATCTAGCAGATTAAGCATAATACAGATGCAAGCATTAGGAATCTCGCTTTTGGCAAAGCTAAAAGCCGAACCTGTAAGTATCGAAATTACAGCCTTGATAACAAGACTGGAAACGACACTTGCACTTTACCTAACACGACTTACGCAATGGCAAGGAGACAAATCGAGAACAAAAGGAAAAGTAGATGCTTTTTCGACTTTAATGCTTACAGTTCCATTCATTGTTGATAAATGGAGAAATGAAGTAAAATTAGCTCTGCCTGCCAATAAAAATGTACTACTTGTGCTATTCGGTAATAATATTTCTATATTTTATCATGGCAAACAGCAAGTAATAATTAATGTATTTACAAATCTATTCAATCTGTTGGAAGATTATCCTCAATTAAGTGCTTTGCAAGCAGAAGTTGGAGCTTTCATTGTTAATCTTCAGGCAGCTTACGATGTAAAGGCTGAAATAAAAGATGATGTAAAAATTGACAGCTCTACCATAACTGATCTTCACAATGAACTAGGAAGTATTATATTAGGAACATTTGGCAGATTAATTGATTTTTTTAGAACTAATCCTTTTAAAGTTGAACGTTTTTTTGATCCTACTATCATTAAACGCAACAAAAAAGATCCTGATAAAGTACGCAAAAACCAAGCTTGGGTTGATGTTCCTTTTGGTATTACTATTAACGCCTCAAATGCAAAGATCATTAAAAATGGTTATTTTGTTTTTGAAGGTTATACCGATGCAACTATTTACATCTGGACAGCTCCTACATCCGATTCACCGGTTCCTGCAAATGTGTTCGAATTAAAAGGAACCGAAAAAAATGGCGCAAAGGTTAATGATTTAGGAAGTGCTTTGAATACTCTTTTACTTTTTAAAGTAAAAACAGGCGTAACCCCGGGTAGAATAAAGGTAACCTGGAGAACTAAGAAGTAAGAATAGTGCCTAAATTGCCTAAAGTACTTAAAGTGCCTAAAATTTAAAAATTATTTAAAAATCTTATCAAAAAAGGGCTGAGCAATCAGTCCTTTTTTTATTTATATACCTCCTCTTTTCCTTCCTTTTTGAGTCCTTTTGTTTTTTTGATGAAAAAACACGAAAAAGGGTCAAAAAGCACCCAAAAAAGCAAATTTTTTCAAAAGTTATTAACAATTTGCTTTTAGGGGTCATTTTTTTTATTTCTACCCAAAAACTCCAAAATCATTTCTTTTTATTTGTAATTAATTGATTTATTGATAATATAATTTTTGTAACCTTTTTTAAAAATAGAAGTATAATAAGAGAAAATGGGATTTTTGGGAATTATTTGGATTATTTATTAACAATTTGGTTTTATATGGGATTTTTGTAGTATCTTTGGAAACTAAATTCAGGAGCAAAAAAAATGTCTACACTAATTGGAAAAGAATATTGTACGGTTGACGCAAACGGTAGGTTTAAGTTTCCTACCGCTTTGAAGAAACAACTTATATCAGAACTCGAAGAGGGTTTTGTTATAAGGGAGAGTATATTCGATCCTTGTTTAGAATTATACACTCTTAACGAGTGGGAAAAAGTTCTTGAGAAAGTTAAGAAACTAAATCCAAACAACATCAAACACCGCCCGCTTATCCGAAAGTTTTCAGAAGGAAACAAAATAACTTTGGATAACAACGACAGGCTTTTGATACCAGGTGATCTGAAAAAAGCTAAAAACATTGACAAGGATATTGTTTTAATACCTTGTCTGAATTGTATTGAGGTCTGGGATACCGATAAATACAATGATCATGAACAAAACTCAAACATTAACTTTCCAGAACTTGCA
Organism: Bacteroidota bacterium; assembly: GCA_037134755.1. Taxonomy (GTDB): domain Bacteria; phylum Bacteroidota; class Bacteroidia; order Bacteroidales; family JACABE01; genus JBAXLO01. The sequence goes on from JBAXLO010000060.1 coordinate 2,403, forward strand.
AATGAATTATTAGGGGGTATCGATTTCGAGTAACTTAATAATTAAAAATGTATCATAATCCGGTTCTACTAAAAGAGAGTATCGAAGGCTTGTTGATTAAACAATCCGGTATTTATGTGGATGTCACTTATGGAGGTGGCGGACATTCGCATGAAATACTCAATAATTTAGGGGAAGACGGAAAACTATATGCATTTGATCAGGATGAGGATGCTATTAAGAATGAATTGGAGGATGAACGCTTAACGCTTATACATCAAAACTTCAGGCATCTTAAAAACTTCCTGAAATTATATAATGCTTATCCTGTTGATGGAATACTGGCTGATCTTGGGGTGTCTTCGCATCAGATTGATGTTCCCGAAAGGGGATTCTCCACACGCTTTGATGGCGATTTGGATGCTCGCATGGATCAGAATCAATTGAAATCGGCTAAAGAAGTTATAAATACCTATAATGAAAATGAATTAAAACTGGTATTTCAAAACTATGGCGAAATAGCAAACTCAGGGAAACTAGCCAGGACAATAGTTGAACAAAGGGTAAATGGCGAAATAAATACAACGGCTCAATTAAAGAAAGCAATCAGCAATTGTATTCCTCCAAATTTTGATCATAAATATTTGGCAGTGGTTTTTCAGGCATTAAGGATTGAAGTTAATGAGGAATTGGAATCGTTGAAAGAATTCTTGCTTCAAACCGTGCAAGCTTTAAAACCCGGTGGAAGATTGGTGGTAATCTCCTATCACTCGCTTGAAGACAGATTGGTGAAGAACTTTATTAAATCGGGCAATTTTAAAGGGGAGTTAGAGAAAGACTTTTTTGGGAACATCATATCCCCTTTCAAACAAATAAGTAGAAAACCAATTACACCGGATGATGCTGAACTAAAAATCAATAATCGTTCGCGTAGTGCTAAATTGAGAATAGCAGAAAGGCTTAACAATGAGTAAGAATATATTGATAAATAAAGTAGTTGCTGAAACTGAAGAACCAACTCCAAAAAAGGTAAAAGTTAAGAAACCAAGCACCAAAAAAGGAGGCGGTTCGGCTTTAACTTATGTTAGAGATGTTGTAAATTCAGTACTTAGCGGAACAATACTTACACGTAAAAATGTAATCAAGTCATTGCCATTAATATTATTCATAGTAGGATTAATAGTAATATATATATGGAATAATTACATGGCAGATAAAAAGATTAGAGAAATCTCAAAAATAAAGAAAGAACTAAAAGAACTAAGATCCGAACACATAACTACCAGATCAGAACTAATGTATAGCAGCAAACAATCGGAAATAGCAAGGAGATTAGACACTACCGGGATAAAAGAATCAGTAGTACCTCCTCAAAAAATATTTATTAAAGAATAAACTTAAAGAAAAACTCTATTACAATGGCAGAAAATAATAAGGACATGGTTTTAAGAATACGGCTGGTTTATATTGGCGTGTTGCTCTTTGCCCTTATAATTATTTTTAAAATTCTGAAGATTCAATTCGTTGAAGGAGATATGTGGCGCAGCAGATCCGAGAATCTTACTTTGCGTTATGATAATGTTGAAGCCATAAGAGGAAATATTATATCATCCGACTCTACACTTCTTGCAACCTCAGTTCCAATCTTTGATGTAAAGATTGACATGAGCGAAGATGTAATTCCCGAAGATACTTTTAATCTTTATTTACCGGCTTTAGCCGATAGTTTGTCAAGAGCTTTCCCCGAAAAGTCGAAGTCAGAATTTAAGAATTATCTTCTTAATGGTCGTGAAAAAGAGAAACAAGATCTTTTAATCCATAAAAACATAGATTATCATCAATTAAAAAGACTTAGAACATTTCCTATATTAAAGAAAGGGAGATTCAAAGGAGGATTTATTGTTGATGAAAAAGACTATCGTTTTATGCCTTTCAAGATGCTTGCAAGTCGTACGATTGGATACAAAAATATTGATGAAAATTTATATGTTGGTTTAGAAGGTGCCTATAGTAAAGAACTTGAAGGCATAAGCGGTAGAAGACTTATGCGAAAAGTGGCAAATGGTGTTTGGCGTCCTGTGGAAAACAATAACCAGATTGAACCCGAGAATGGCAAAGATATAATCACAACAATCGACATAAATATTCAGGATGTAGCTGAACATGCACTAATGAAATGCCTTGATTCTAACAATGCTGATCATGGATGTGCCATTCTTATGGAAGTTAAGACAGGTTATATTAAGGCTATTGCAAATTTAAAGAAAAGGAAAGATGGCTCCTTTGGTGAGGATATAAACTATGCAATATGGGAAAGTGCTGAACCCGGTTCTACCTTTAAACTAGCTTCTTTACTAGCCGTTCTGGACGAAGGCAAATATGATACTAACGAGATAGTTCCAACAGGAAAATGTATGTATGCTAACCGCGAAATGATCGATTCGCATGAAGAAGGTTATGGAAGAGTATCTGTAGCCAAAGCATTTATGGTGTCATCTAATGTTGGGATCTCTCAGATAGTTTACAAGACATTTTATAATGAACCACAGAAATTTATCGACAGATTATATGCAATGTCAATAAATAAACCTTTAGGAGTAGAACTTAAAGGCGAAGGAGCTCCATTTATAAAAGACACAAAGAACCCAACATGGTCAAAAACATCATTGCCATGGATGTCGATAGGATATGAATTGCAAATAACACCTTTGCAAACATTAACCTTATATAATGCAGTTGCAAATGATGGTGTGATGGTAAAACCTCTGTTTGTTAAAGAAATCCGTCAAACAGGCAAGCTTATTAAGTTAAATGAAGCTACGGTAATAAATAAAGCAATTTGTACGGAACAAACTTTAAAAAAGGTTAAGAAAATCTTAGAAGAAGTTGTAGAACACGGAACAGCAAAGAACTTATTTAATACAGTTTACAAGATAGCAGGAAAAACAGGTACAGCTCAGTTAGATTATGGAAAAGCTGACAACCAAAAGACGTTTAGAGCATCTTTTGTAGGATATTTTCCAGCTGATAATCCTAAATATTCATGTATAGTTATCATTAACAACCCTTCAAAAGGAAAATATTATGGAGGAGCAGTTGCTGCACCGGTATTCAAAGAAATTGCAGATAAAGTATACGCAACACAATTAAATATTCATCAGGAAGAGAAGAAAACAGTCTCTAGGCAAATACCTTATGTTGCCGCAGGAAATCAGAAAGACATCAGTACAATATTTTCGAAACTTAACTTCCCTTTTAGTTCTGAAAATCCTGAAGCTGATTGGGTAGAGAGTTATAAGAAAGATACAATCACAAAATATAAAACAAAAGTAATTAAACCAAAAGTTGTCCCTGAAACTGCCGGAATGGGAGTAAAAGATGCAGTATATATTTTAGAGAAGTGTGGTTTAAAAGTAACTATTGTTGGCAAAGGTTCTGTTGAAAGTCAATCAATTCCTGGAGGAAGTTCTTATGAAAAAGGGCAGCAAATTATTCTTTATTTAAGAAATAGGATTGTAGAAAAGCAAACTGTTGTGGCAGCTGTAATCCCTGATTCTACAAAAGCAACAATAAAAGAAGTGATACCAAAGAAAGATAAAGAAGATAAAGTTGAAAAGCCAAAAGCTAAAGTTATAGTAGCAAAAAAGGAAATAGTTAAGACAATGCCTAAGGCTAAAGTAGTAAATAAGGCTAAACCGATTAATAAAAAAGATAAAGCTAAACCAGCACCTAAGAAAAAAGGGGATACTAAAGAAAAAGCAAAAAAGAAAGAAACGGATAAGAAAGTAAAGTCAGATAAGAAAAAAAAGGAAACATCAAATTAATAAGAACTTGAAACAATTAACTAACATATTAAATAATGCTTCAATTATCGAAATTATCGGTAATAAGGATATTGTTATTGATAATATAACTTTTGATTCAAGAAATATTGAAGCAAACTCAATGTTTATTGCCGTTAGGGGTACAAAATCTGACGGTCATAATTATATCGAACAGACTATTGAAAAGGGAGCTGTCTGTATTGTATGTGAGGTGTTACCGGCTAATATAAATAAGGATGTAACTTATGTTCAGGTAAAAGATAGTAGTTTTTCATTGGGGATAATTGCATCTAATTATTATGATAATCCTTCAGAGCAATTAAGTTTGGTGGGGATAACAGGAACTAATGGAAAAACGACAACTGTGACCTTACTTTATAATTTATTTAAAGAATTGGGCTATGGTGTTGGATTATTATCAACAATAAGTAATAAGATTAATGAGATAGAATATCCTTCAACGCATACTACTTCAGATGCTATTCAACTTAATGCTTTATTAAAAAAGATGGTAGATAGTGGCTGTAGTTATTGTTTTATGGAGGTAAGCTCACATGCTATTGTTCAAAACAGGATTTCCGGTCTGAAATTTAAAGGAGCTATTTTCAGTAATATCACGCATGATCATCTCGATTATCACGAAACATTTGCAGAATACATTAAAGCTAAAAAGCTATTTTTTGACAATCTTTCTAAAGATGCATTTGCACTTGTAAATGTTGATGATAAAAATGGAATGGTTATGCTTCAGAATACTAAAGCAAAGAAATTTACTTATAGTATTAAGAATGTTGCAGATTATAAATGTAAAATACTAGAGAATAATTTAACAGGCTTACATCTAAACTTTGATGGTATTGAAGTTTTTTCAAAATTAGTAGGAACATTTAATGCATATAATCTAACAGCTGTATATGCAGCTGCAATTCTTACAGGTGCAGATAAACTAGATGTTTTACGAATAATTAGCAATCTTAATGCAGCTGAAGGTAGGTTTGAGTATGTAAAATCAAAAGACAATATCATTGCAATTGTAGATTATGCTCACACACCTGATGCACTTACTAACGTATTGTCAACAATTTCAGCTATAAGAACAAATAATGAGCAATTGATAACAGTTGTAGGAGCTGGAGGAAACAGGGATTCACAAAAGCGTCCGGTAATGGCACGTATCGCTTGTGAAATGAGTAATCTTGTCATCCTAACATCCGATAATCCAAGAGATGAAGAACCAGAAGAAATAATCAGACAAATGGAGGCTGGTATAGATCCATCCTTAAGTAGAAAAGCTTTAACAATAATTAATCGTAAAGATGCTATAAAGACAGCGTGTACAATTGCAAAACCCGGTGACATTATTTTAGTAGCCGGTAAAGGACATGAAAAATATCAGGAAATAAAGGGCGTTAAGCACCATTTCGATGATAAAGAAATTTTAACTGAATTTTTAATGTAATAAAATAAAATAGGATACAATGTTATATTATCTTTTCAACTATCTAAACAAAGCATTAAGCTTTCCGGGAGCAGGAGTATTTCAATATATATCCTTCAGAGCAGCTATGGCTGTCATTACATCTTTGACTATCTCGATGATCTTTGGAAGGAGTTTAATTAACTATTTAAAGAAAAAACAAGTAGGAGAAATAGTTCGCGACTTAGGGTTGGAAGGGCAGAAAGAAAAGCAAGGAACTCCAACAATGGGAGGACTTATAATTTTAGCATCCATATTAATACCAACACTATTATTTGCAAAACTGCATAATATCTATATTATTTTAATGCTTATAACAACGGTTTGGTTGGGTTTAATCGGCTTTATCGATGATTATATTAAAGTATTTAAAAAAGATAAGAAAGGTTTGGCCGGGAAATTTAAAATTATTGGCCAAGTTACATTGGGTTTAATTGTAGGAGTTACAATGTATTTTCATGATGGTATTGTTATCAGGGAAAAGGGGCAGGAAAAACAATATGTTACTACTCACAATATTTTAAACGAAGCAAATTACGAGAAAGCAAAAGAAGTATTTAATAATGGTTCTGTTAAATCTACTAAGACAACAATACCTTTTGTTAAAAATAATGAATTCGATTATTCAATTTTAATTCCATGGAGAGGTGATAATTATATTAAATGGGGATGGATAATATTTATTCCAATTGTGATTTTAATTATAACTGCAGTTTCAAATGGAGCGAATCTAACAGATGGGATTGATGGACTTGCTACTGGTACATCATCTATAATTGGTGTTACGTTAGGAATTCTTGCTTGGGTTTCGGGTAATATCATTTTTGCTAATTATCTAAACATAATGTATATCCCTGATACTGGAGAGTTAACAATATTTATTGGTGCATTTGTAGGAGCAACTATAGGTTTCCTATGGTATAACTCTTATCCTGCTCAGGTCTTTATGGGAGACACAGGTAGTTTAGCATTAGGTGGTATTATAGCTGTGTTTGCAATTTTAATAAGAAAAGAATTATTAATCCCTGTATTATGTGGGATATTTCTAGTGGAGAATCTTTCAGTAATGATGCAGGTAAGCTATTTTAAATATACAAAGAAAAGATATGGAGAAGGCAGAAGAATATTTAGAATGTCACCTCTTCATCATCATTTTCAGAAGTTAGGCTACCATGAATCTAAGATAGTTCAAAGGTTTTTTATTGTTGGTATTATGCTTGCTATTATAACCATTGTAACATTAAAATTAAGATAATGCCAATTAAAAATATTGTAATTCTAGGAGCTGGTGAGAGTGGTGTCGGTGCTGCTGTATTGGCAACAAAAAAAGGTTACAATGTTTTTGTTTCAGATAGTGGATATATAAAAGCGAAATATAAGGAGGTTCTTTTAAGTCAAAAAATAAAATTTGAAGAAAATAAACATAGTCAAACTGTAATTCTTGAAGCTGATGAGGTTATAAAAAGCCCTGGTATTCCTGATAAAGTATCAATAGTTCAATTAATAAAAGACAAAGGAATATCAATAATTGATGAATTAGAATTTGCTTCAAGATTTACCAAGGCAAAGAAGATATGTATAACAGGAAGTAATGGTAAAACAACAACTACTTTACTTACTTATCATATTTTAAAGAATGCAGGATATAATGTAGGACTAGCAGGGAATGTTGGAAAAAGTTTTGCAATGCAGGTAGCTAAGGATAATTACGAATATTATGTAATAGAAATTAGCAGCTTTCAGCTAGATTACATGTTTGATTTTAAAGCTGACATTGCAATACTATGTAATATTACTCCTGATCATCTTGATAGATACGATTATAGTTTTAATAATTATGTAAACTCTAAATTTAAAATAATAAATAATCAAACATTTGAAGATTCATTTATTTATTGTTCAGATGATATAGTAATTACGAATGAAATAAAGAAAAGGAATATAATATCATGTACTTATCCTATATCTATACAAAAAGAGATAACTGGGAATGGTGCATATTTAATGGTAAATGAAATAATAGTTAATACAAATTCAAATAATATAAACATGAACATTGAGACTTTAGCATTACAAGGCAAACACAACATCTACAACTCTATGGCTGCAGGTGTTGCGTCAAGAATTCTTGGAATAAGAAAAGATGTAATAAAAAATAGTCTTTCAGATTTTCAGAACGTGAGTCATAGACTTGAATTCGTGGCGAATGTTCATGGAGTTGAGTATATTAATGATTCAAAGGCAACAAATGTAAACTCAACTTGGTATGCTCTTGAATGCATGACTAAACCAACAATTTGGATTGTTGGTGGGCAAGATAAAGGGAATGATTATACTAGCTTGAAATATTTAGTAAAATCTAAAGTTAAAGCAATAATATGTCTTGGCAAAGACAATGAAAAGATATTTCAAGAATTTGGTAATTTAGTTTCAATAATAGTGGAAACTCAAAATGCAAAAGAAGCTGTTGAGAAGGCATATAGTTTATCACAAACCGGAGATGTAGTTTTACTATCACCAACTTGTGCTAGTTTTGATTTATTCAAAAATTATGAAGATAGAGGTGATAAGTTTAAAGCAGCAATAAATGAATTGTAAATTTAAATAAAATAATGTTTAAATTATTTAAAAACGTAAAAGGGGACAAGGTAATATGGGCAGTTGTAATAGCACTGTCTATCTTTTCATTACTTGCAGTCTATAGTTCAACCGGAACTTTAGCATATAAATATCAGTCAGGGAACACTGAATATTATATGTTGAAACATTTAGGAATTCTTATGTTTGGCTTCTTTTTAATGTATATAGCTCATTTAATTAAATACACATATTATTCAGGTATTTCAATAATTGCTTTAGTTATTGCAATTCCTTTACTTCTTTTTACGTTAGTGTCCGGAACGAATATAAATGAAACAAATAGATGGCTTACAGTTCCATTAGTAAACTTAACTTTCCAAACTTCTGATTTTGCTAAAATAGCTTTAATTATGTTTGTGGCCATGATGCTAGCCAAAAAGCAAGATCAGATAAAGGGTTTCAAAGAAGCTTTTATTCCTGTAATTATACCAATATTTATTATTTGTGGATTAATATTCCCTGCAAATCTTTCAACAGCTGCTATATTATTTTCAACATCTTTGCTATTAATGTTTATTGGAAGAATAAATCTAAAATACATTTTTGGTTTGATTGGATTGTTAATAATAGGAGGAGTGTTATTCGTAACATTGATATATAACTATCCGAAAGTTGGTCGTTTTGGAACATGGAAAAATCGTATTGAAAATTTTAGGCACAACGATAATAATGTAAATTATCAGGCAGACCAAAGTAAAATTGCAATTGCGAGCGGGAAGTTTATAGGTAAATTCCCTGGTAATAGTACTCAAAGGAATTACTTACCACATCCATATTCTGATTTTATCTATGCAATTATTATAGAAGAATACGGTTTAATTGGAGGGCTATTTATCCTTTTACTTTATCTTATCCTTTTATATCGGGGAATGAGAATTGCATCCAGAAGTTCAGGGACTTTTGCTTCATTGTTAACAATGGGTGTGTGTTTTACTTTAGTTTTTCAGGCTATAATAAATATGGCTGTTGCTGTAGGCATATTCCCTGTTACTGGTCAACCTTTGCCATTAATTAGTATGGGAGGGACATCAATTTGGTTTACAAGTATTGCTATTGGAATAATGTTAAGTGTAAGTAATGAAATTGATAATGATGTTGATATCGAAAAAGCAGAAGAAGTAAAAGTTGTAAATAACATTGATAATAATGTTTCACCAGCTATTTAAAATAAACAGGTAATGCAAATGAAAGTAATAATCAGTGGAGGAGGAACAGGGGGACATATATTCCCAGCTATTGCCATTGCTAATGCTCTTAAAAAAAGTGTTAAGGATGTAGACATCCTATTTGTTGGAGCTAAAGGAAAGATGGAAATGGATAAAGTTCCAGCTGCCGGTTATGAAATTAAAGGGCTTTGGATAAGTGGACTGCAAAGAAGATTAACGTATAAGAATCTATTGTTCCCTTTTAAAGTGCTTTCAAGTATTTATACTTCAAAAAAAATTATTAAATCATTTAACCCGGATGTAGTTATTGGAGTTGGAGGTTATGCAAGTGGTCCTATGTTAAAAGCAGCAACTGGCAAAGGTATACCAACAGTTATTCAAGAACAGAATTCTTTTCCGGGCATTACCAATAAAATACTTGCAAAAAAAGTTAATAAGATTTGTGTTGCTTATGAAGGAATGGAAAAGTTTTTCCCTAAAGATAAAATTGTTCTTACAGGTAATCCTGTTAGGCAAGATATAATAAACTCATCTTATTCAAAAGAAGTTGCAGTAAGGTTTTTTGAATTAGACAGTAATAAAAAGACAGTATTAGTAATTGGTGGTAGTTTAGGAGCAAGAACAATAAATGAAAGCATTAATAATATCTTGCCATTCTTTGTAACTAATAATATTCAACTTATATGGCAAACTGGAAGAAATTATTATTCTATTGCTAATGAAAATGTAAATAATATTATTAATGCAAATATAAAGGTTTTTGAATTTATTAATAAAATGGATTATGCTTATAAAGTAGCTGACTTCATAATATCAAGAGCAGGTGCTATAGCAATCTCTGAATTATGTTTAGTTGGGAAGCCTGTAATACTAATCCCTTCTCCAAATGTTGCAGAAGATCATCAAACAAAAAATGCATTAGCATTATCAAACCAAAATGCTGCTATTATTGTGAAAGATATCGATGCAAAAGAGTCATTAAGTGAAATTTTATCTCAACTTATTACTGATTCAGAAAAACAAAAAGAATTATCAGCAAATATCCAATTAATGGCACATAAAAATGCAGCTGATAAGATTGTTGAAGTAATATTAAATCTTGTAAAATATGAATCTTAACGATATACATAAAATTTATTTCCTTGGTATTGGGGGTATTGGCATGAGTGCTATTGCCAGGTATTTCCTATCTAATGGAATAAAAATATATGGGTATGATAAGACTCCTACAAAACTTACCTCAGAACTTATAGCTGAAGGAATAATAATACATTTTAAGGAAGACGTTGAAAGCATACCGGAAGATATTGATTTAGTTATATACACACCCGCTATACCAAAGGAACATTTAGAATATAAATACTTTCTCAAAAATAACTATCAAATAAAGAAACGTTCTGAAATATTAGGAATGATTACAAATTCAAATATTGGAATTGGTATAGCAGGAACACACGGGAAGACAACAATATCTACAATGTTAGCATCAATAATGAAAGGATCGAGTGTTGACTGTAGTGCTTTTCTAGGTGGAATATCCAAAAACTTTGATAGTAATTTGCTCTTGTCAAATAAAAGTAATTATGTAGTAATTGAAGCTGATGAATTTGACAGGTCGTTCTTACAATTAAAACCTCAAATTGCTATTGTTAGTTCTGTTGATGCTGATCATCTAGATATTTATGGAGACAAAAATGAATTAAAGAAATCCTTTGAAGAGTATATTAATCAAATAAAGGAGAACGGTATTTTAATTATTAAAAAGGGGATTGAATTAAAATACAGTAATAAGAACATTTCAGTATTTACTTACTCGCTTAATGATATTAATTCAGATTATTATGCCATTAATATTGTCATAAAAGATGGTTGCTATTCTTATGATTTAGTCCATCCTAAAGGAATTATTAGAGATGTAAAATTAGGATATCCCGGTTTACATAATGTTGAAAATGCTATTGCTGCAGTTAGTGTAGCTTTAAATACAGGTGTTAATGAAAGTGAGATAAAAGAAGCTTTATTAAATTTCTTAGGGGTTAAAAGAAGATTTGATTATAGACTAAAGACAGAAAAGTTAGTTTATATTGATGACTATGCTCACCATCCTGAAGAAATAAGAACTTGTATTAATTCTGTAAGACATTTGTATCCTGATAAAAAGCTAACTGGGGTTTTTCAACCACATTTATATTCTAGAACAAGGGACTTTGCAGATGAATTTGCGAAAAGTCTAGAATTATTGGATGAAGTTATTTTACTAGATATTTATCCTGCAAGAGAACTGCCTATAAAAGGGATAGATTCTAAAATGCTTCTTGATAAGATAAAGATTAAAGCAAAGTTTTTGTATTCTAAAGATGAATTACTAAATAATCTGCTTAATCATAATATCGAAGTGCTATTAACATTAGGAGCAGGAGATATCGATCAGTTAGTTGAACCAATTGAAAAGCTATTAACATAATGAAGAAGATTATTATCATTTCAGCTTGGATACTTTTTGTAGCAGGTGTTATATTTGCACTTTACTATACAGGTGTTATAAATAGGAATAAAACTTGTCAATCGGTAGATATAGCAATTGATTACAATAAAACGGAAATGTTTTTTAGTAAAGAAGATATACAGAATTATATTTACAAAGACGATACAATTGTTGGGAAGAAACTATCCGATATTAATGTTGGAATGATTGAAAATCTAATTCTATCGAATCCTTATGTGTACAAAGTTGATGTATTTAAAACAATGAATGGTGTTTTAAAGATAAATGTTGTTCAACGGAAACCGATAATTAGGATTTATAATACAAAGAATCAACAATATTATATTGATGATAAAGGGGTAAAGATGCCATTAGATGATAAATATCCTATGAGGGTTTTAATTGCTAATGGATATATAGATTCTGTTTATGCTCCTTTTGCAACAACAAATCATAAGCAAAGAGACGACACCTTAAATTTGCAAAAAGATACTTTAATGTATAATCTTTTTAAAATTGCAAGGTTTATTAATAATAATGAATTTATTAAGGCGATGATTGAAGAAGTTTTTGTTACACGTGACCATGAGTTTGAATTAATCCCAAAGATAGGTAATCAACTAATAATATTGGGAGATGCAAATGATTTAGATGAGAAGTTTGATAAGCTTTTTTCAATTTACAAAGAGGGTATTACTGAGAATGGATGGGATAAGTATAAAATAATTAATTTAAAATTCAAAAATCAGGTTGTATGCACAAAAAATTAGTTAATTTTGGAGAATATTTTTTGGATACAAATTCACATTATATATTATAACACAAAGCTATTGTAAATGAAAACAAATGAAATAATTGTAGGAGTAGATATCGGCACAACTAAGATAGCTGTTATCATAGGAAAAAAGGATGAAAAAGGTAATATTGAAATATTAGGCTCTGGGAGAACAGATTCAATAGGAGTTATGCGAGGCTCAGTAATTAATATTGAGAAGACTGCGGAATCTATTAGATTTGCAGTTGAAGAAGCTGAATTAAAATCAAATGTTAAGGTTGCTGAAGTATATGTTGGTATTGCCGGGCAGCATATTAAAAGCATTCAGCAAAGAGGAAGTTTGATTCGAAACTCTAATGAAGAGGAGATAAGTCTAAATGATATTTATACATTGAAAGAAAATATGTATAAACTGGTAATGAAGCCGGGAGAAGAAATTGTAGATGTAATTCCTCAAGAATACATTATTGATTACGAACCTGGAATTAAACAACCAGTGGGTATTTCAGGCATTAGTCTGGAGGCTAACTTTCATATAATTACCGGTCAGATTTCAGCTATTAAAAACATTGTTAGAAGTGTTAAGAAAGCGGGGCTTGACGTAAAAGATCTTATTCTTGAACCGCTAGCTTCAGCAGAAGCTGTGCTTGATGAAAAAGAAAAAGAAGCTGGTGTTTGCTTAGTTGATATAGGTGGAGGAACTACTGATATTGCTATTTTCCAAGATGGTATTATCCGCCATACAGCTGTGATTCCTTTAGGAGGTAATATTATTACTGAAGATGTTAAAGAAGGTTGTACTATTATAAAGAGTCAGGCCGAAGCTTTAAAAGTTAAGTTTGGTTCAGCTTTAGCAAGTGAAAATAAAGCAGAAGAAATTGTAGCTATCCCTGGTCTAAGAGGCAGACCTGCAAAAGAAATATCTCTTAATAACCTTGCTAATATTATTCAAGCAAGAATGGAAGAAATCATAGAACATGTGTTGTATGAAATTAAGAATTCAGGTTATGAAAAGAAACTTATAATGGGTATTGTAATTACCGGTGGTGGTTCTATGTTGCGTCATATTAATCTGCTAACAGAATATATAACCGGAATGGATGCTCGTATAGGTTATCCTAGTGAACATTTATCTCCTAATTCACCTGAGGAGTTAGCAAACCCAATATATGCAACCGGAGTTGGATTAGTAATTAAAGGTTTTGAACGTATGGAAGCGGAATATGAACGTAATCCTCAAGAAGCAACAGACAAACCAGGCAAAAAGACTAAAGTACCTAAGAATCCATCGAATGGCTTGTTTCCATGGCTTAGAAAACTGTTGGAAGAAGACGTAAAGTAATTAACAATTTAATTGTTAATAAATAAATATATTTTATTGTTTTTGTGTTATTAATTCTACTACATTTATACTTTGATTTGGACGTGCATTATGTTATTTAACAAGCTAGTGATTTAATGCATCAATAATCTTAATAACAGTAGGTTTTAAATAGTTTCTTTATAGAATTAAAAAGTGTTAATCATAATATTAAGGATATGTTAAAAGTCGATTTACCAAAAAATCAATCTTCGATAATAAAAGTTATTGGAGTTGGCGGAGGCGGAAGTAATGCTGTAAACTTTATGTACAACCAGGGAATAAACGGGGTTGACTTTATAGTTTGCAACACTGATGCAAAGTCATTAGATATTAGCCCAGTTCCTAATAAGATACAATTAGGAAAAGGACTTGGTGCCGGAAACATTCCTGCAGTTGCCAAGAAAGCTGCTGAAGATAAGGCTGATGAGATAAAAGCTTTGCTTGAGAAAAACACACAGATGCTATTTATAACTGCCGGTATGGGTGGTGGCACAGGCACAGGTGCTGCTCCTGTAATTGCTGCTTTAGCTAAAGAAATAGAACTTCTTGACGACACTGAAAAGAAAATTCTTACAGTTGCTATTGTTACTTTGCCTTTTTCTTTTGAGGGAAGAAAGAGAAAGCTTCAAGCTGAAGAAGGGATTAGGGAACTTAAAAAATATGTTGATGCTATCCTTATTATTAATAATGATAAACTAAGAGAATTTGGAGATCTTCCTTTGGGGCAAGCTTTCGAAAAAGCGGATAATATTCTTACAACTGCTGCTAAAGGTATAGCCGAAATTATAACCGTTAAGTCTGCTGTTAATATTGACTTTAGAGATGTTAACACTGTAATGAAAAATAGTGGTGTAGCTTTAATGGGCACAGGTATTGCTGAAGGTGAAAACCGTGCTTATCGTGCTATTGAAATGGCTATTAACTCACCACTTTTAAATGATAATAATATTAAAGGTGCAAGGAATCTATTGCTTTATTTCTCATCGATGGACAAAGAAATTACTATGGATGAGATTACCGAAATTACCGATTATATCTTAAATGAAGCCGGTATTGATGTAGATATAATTTGGGGTGCGGGTAAAGATGCTACTTTAGGTGATAAGCTAGTAATTACATTAGTAGCTACAGGTTTTGATAGAGCTGATGAAGAATTTAGTAATTTTCCACCTAAGGTTTATGTAAAGAAAGAACCTCATATTCTTAACGAAGATGCACCTGTTCCTCCAAGTTTTAATGAATTTAAAGAAACTAATACTGTTACTGATCTTAATGATTTTACAATAACAAATTCACCAATCCCGGTTGATGACATTCCTTTTACAGTTGACAACAGGCTTGCAAATGAAGATAACTATCCTGAATTTTCGTTTAAAACTCCTGAACCAATAGGTAATGATGAGCCTTATATATATAATAGGACTGAGAAAACAGAAACTCTTAAACCTACACCTCAGGTTGAACACAATCATAATCCTGAGATAGAAGAGAAGGAACATAATCGTGTTTCTAATGAACGCATACAAAGACTTAGGGAGTTAAGTATGAAGTTAAGTACTCCAGAAGGTTTATCTGAAATTGAAAAGCAACCTGCTTATATTCGTCGTAATATGCCTTTAGCCGATGTTACTCCTTCTTCTGAGTCCGAAATATCACGCTATACGCTTAATGAAGGCAGTGATAATAAAGTTGAGATAAAACAAAACAATCAGTTTTTACACGATAACGTTGATTAATCAATCATGAGCTTAGAAATAATTATAAACGACGACATTAAGGCAGCAATGCTTGCCAGAGATAAAGATAAACTAGAAGCATTACGTGCTATTAAGGCTGCTTTACTTCTTATAAAAACAGGTAAAGATACTGCAACAGCTGAAGTTCCTGAAGAAATAGAACTTAGTTTGCTTCAGAAACTTATTAAACAACGCAAAGAAGCTGCCGACATCTATCTTGCTCAAAACAGGAAAGATCTGTATGATGTGGAAATGTTTCAAGTGAATATTATCCAGAAGTATCTTCCTGAACAATTGTCTGATGAGGACATAAAGGCTATCATTAATACTATTATTGCTGAAACCGGAGCTCAGGGAATTAAAGATATGGGCAAAGTTATGGGTCTTGCTGGCAAACAACTTACAGGTAAAGCCGATAATAAGATAGTTGCAGCTTATGTTAAGGAACTATTAACATAGCATTTCAATATAAAAAGAATATAGCTTAATCATTTAATTATATTAGAGGCACTCGAAAGAGCTTGCCTCTTTTTTTTTCCTCTAGTTCGGAAGCGGTACGGTGTCCCAATATGAAACATAAGGTTTCATTCTTGAATATATTCTTGTCTAATTAACAAACCAATATTATAGCATAAACTTATATTACTGTTACTTATAAATAATGGTGTGCATCTTGTATATTAGAGAATATAACATTTGATTAATATTTTAAATTAAATAACATGAAGACACTAACAACATCCTTAATTGCATTTCTTTTTTTATTTGCAATTAATACAAGAGCCGAAAAGTATGAGATAACAAGAACAAATAGTGAAGGTTTTACTGTTGCAATTGAATCTGTTGTGGATAATCATGATGACACTTATTCTATTGTATTGCGTGTGGCTAATACCGGTCGTAATGCTTTTTCGTGTAAAGAGCTATCGCAATTTGCTGTTGAGGCTTTGCCCGGAACTTATTCTAACGTAAGTTTATATTTGCTTGCCGGCACTATGTCTTACGCTTCATTAAATGAAGGACCTAATTTGGGAACTGAACCTTTTCAAGGGTTTAAATATACTGGAATAAAAAATATAGGTAGAGATAAAGCAGGTACTTTTACAGTAAGTTATACTCTTAACGGTAATCTTCAAGACCAAAGGATATCATGTAATACAGGTTCTAATAGTTGGATTGTACGTTTTAGTGTTAAGGATTTCGAAAACGTAAGAGATCTAAACAAATCAAATGAGAAAAATATTACTTTAAAGAATAATACTATTGAATTGAGACATAAGGATAAAAATATATTGGATGCTGAGATTAAAGTAGAAAGTAATTTAGATAATGATGCTATAACAAGTGTATTGCAAACATTAGCTTTTGATAATACAACTTCAGGTAAGAAACAATAATAGCATCATAAAATAAGTAGAAGAAAGCTTTTCATAACTCGAATAATTGATTAATTTTAAAAGAGGCTTCTCGAAAGAGATAGCCTCTTTTTTTAAATAAAGTCCTCTCCTTTGGAGCGGATTTAAGAGGTTCTATTCTTTTACAAACTTCCTCACTACTGTTTCTTTATCTGAGCTTAGCTTTAGAATATAAACTCCATTCGCGAAAACGGAAGTATTAATTGTTGCTTTCTTATTAATATATATTGTATATATGGTTTGCCCAATAAGGTTTATTATCTCTAATCTTTGCTCTTTAGTAGAGTTTGTTTCTATGGTAAGGTTGTCTTTGGTGGGATTGGGGTAGACAGATATATTATTTAAGGAGTTTTCTTTAATTCCAACAACACTACTTAATTTAGCAAGAAATATATCACAAGAACCTGCATTTGTCAAAGTAGTGGAGCCAAAAGTAAGGGGGATGTTATTTGAAAAAGATCCTGACATATAAGTATTCCCAGTAGCATCTAAAGCAATTGAAATCCACAAATCGCAAGTTGAGCCACTTACTCTTTTTGCCCAAAGTGCAATACCCTCAGCATCGTATTTTACAAGAAAAATACCAGCTGAATCCAATACAATTGAGCCAAATGCGAGGGTTGAACCCTCAAATACTCCTGTAACATAAGTATTCCCTAAAACATCCATCCTAACTGAACTTGCCATATCAATACTTGTACCACCTGCACTTTTTGTCCAAAGCACATTACCTACAGTATCGTATTTAGTAAGAAAAATATCATAATCACCAGCATTCGTTAGTGTATCAGTGCCAAAGTTAATTGTAGTACTTGAAAAATAACCGGTAATACAAATACTCCCTAATGCATCTACTGCAATGGAACTTACTATGTCATCACTCGTTCCACCGGCACTTTTTGCCCAAAGCACATTCCCTGCAGCATCGTATTTAGCAAGAAAAATATCCTGTCCCGGAGTACTACTAGTACCACCAGCATTCATCAATGTAGTTGAGCCAAAAGTAAGGGTAGGACTTAAAAAAAAACCTGTAATACTAGAATTTCCTAAAGCGTCCACTCCAACTGAAATCGCTCTGTCAACATTCGTTCCACCTGCACTTTTTGCCCAAAGCACATTACCGGCAACATCGTATTTAGCAAGAAAAATATCCTCAGAACTTGATACATTTATCAAAGTATCAGAACCAAAGCTTATTGTCGGACTATTATAACCTCCAGTCAAATAAGCATTTCCAGAAGCATCCACCGCAACAGAAATCGCACGGTCATAACTTATACCACCAGCACTTTTTGCCCAAAGCAGATTCCCTGCAGCATCGTATTTAGCAAGAAAAATATCCTGTCCCGGAGAACTATTAGTATCTCCAACATTCGTCAATGTTGTGGAACCAAAGGTAATGGTTGGACTTGAAAAAAATCCTGTAATATATATATTACCTAAAGTATCTACAGCAACGGAATTCGCTTCATCATCATTGATACCACCTGCATTTTTTGCCCAAAGGACATTGCCGGAAGCATCGTATTTAGCAAGAAATATATCATACCCTCCTGCATTCGTCAAAATAGTGGAGCCAAATGTAATAGTAGTACTAGAAAAAATTCCTACAACAAATGCATTCCCCGAAGCATCCACCGCAACTAAATTCGCTCCATCATTACCTGTTCCACCTGCACTTTTTGCCCAAAGCCAGTTTGGAGTTTGTGCATTTGCAACATTCATTACATAGATTGCAATTAAGAGAAGGAATACTTTTTTCATAATAAGATTCATTTTAAATAAGACAACAAAGATACTATTAATTTCTTAAATCAATACATTATTTTAATAATAATCACTTTTATAAAAAAGTTAAGAGACTAAGCAGTAGCACTAGTTGAAAACAGAGTAAAAATAAATGCTAACAAAGTGAAAATAAATGAAAATAAAAGACCTTTCGTGCTAAAAAATGCTTATATTTGCAATCAAATTATGGTATAACAATTTTCAAACGTTTTATGGGCTTTATCTAATATAAAAATAATGACAACTTCAGCTACTTATGTAAGAAATATTCTTAAAAGTCGCATAGAATTAAAACTCCGTGGTGTCATTACTAAGCCAATATCTAAAACAAAATCATTCAAAATCCCGAAAAAGCTGCATGAGGCAGTTACAACGCTGCATTTGGGAAATGCAACGCTGCAATCGACAAATGCAACGCTGCAATC
>JBAXLO010000061.1:0-21289 GCA_037134755.1 Bacteroidota bacterium
AGTTGGAATGGCTTAAGCAAAGAACTAATCAGAACCACTTTGCATTGAAACAAAGGATCTATCAAGCGGGGCTTATAGCTGCCAGAAACGAACTTTTAAAGTTATCAACATCTTCGGCGGCTTAAGTGAAAATTTATTGATATTTTTGCGTAAGGTGAGTTATTAATTGTTAATTGTTAATTGTTAATTATTAATTGTTCTTCGATTTTAAGATTAACTTATCATATAATAATAATAGTATAGCTGTGGCAACTCCTATGCCCGAAAAGACTACCCATATATTAGATGGATGATAAGTATTCCAAAGATAATTAGTGAGTTCGTGCTTATTCATGTGCAATGATAAAGCAGCTTTATTAATATAATCATTCTGAGTAAACTCTTTTGATATCTCAGGAAGATGAATCCCACGTGAAGCAATCTCAGTCTTTAACAAGGTAATCTTATCAGCCATATTAGTATAAACTCTCCCAGATAAGATTCCTGCAAAGAGATTTCCTCCTGCAATAGGTAGATAATATAAGCCCATATACATAGCCACTTTATCTTTAGGTGCAATTCGTCCAATGTATTCTGATATCTTTGGGGAACTTGCCATCTCACCGAAAGAGAAAATCATAATAGAGATAAAAAGAAACATGGAGTTCTGTGTTACAAACCAAAGTCCAACACCTATAGCGCTAATAAATATACCTCCAATCATAGCGTTTAAAGGTTTAAACTTCATCACGAAAGTAGATACTATAATCTGAAAGGCAATAATATAAAAAGCATCTATATTAATTAACATTTCAGGCTCGATGATGCCTGCACTTGTTCCTATTTTAGAAGCCAGGAAAGGGGAGAAGCTCGCAATTGCTTTATAAACTATAGAAGTATCAACCCATTGTTCGATAAAGTTAGGGAGCGTAAAGAATAGTTGGAAATACATGGTCCAGAAGCCTACGAGAATTATCATAAAGATAAGGAACTTATAGTCTTTCATCACCGAAAAGATATTCTTAAAGATATTACCTATAATTACATTTAGTTTTTCTTCATTCTTTTCTCTATACGGTTCTTTAAAGAAAAATAATAATATTAATAGATTAACTCCTATGATTATAGAAGACGTAACAAACACATAATACCAGTGGAAACCTCTTAGTTTGGAAGCAAAGATGGGGCCAATAAATGCACCAATATTAACTATCATGTAATATATACCAAAGCCTACCGAGGAGTTGCTTTCATTGGTAGTTTTAGCAACTGTTGCTGTTATTACGGGTTTAAAAAGCGCCGCACCAACTGCAACAAACAGAAATGCCAGGAATACCATAAGATAGCTGCTCATTAAACCCATTAAAAGATACCCTGCAATTAATATTGAATAAGCTATAAGTAACACACGTTTGTAGCCAAACTTATCAGCAATTGCGCCTGTTAATATGGGTAGGAAATAGAGTATTGCAGTAACAATACCCATTATTTTACTCTTTTGTATCTGTGTAAAGCCTAATGCACCTGTTTCCTGAGAGCCTGTAAGGTAGATTGCCAACACAGCAAATACACCATAGTATGCCCAGCGCTCAAATAATTCCATTGTATTGGCAATCCAATACGGTCGTGTGAAGGTTTTTAATACTTTTGTTAGTTTCATGCTTGCGCAGATTGATTGTCATTTTAAATCTATTGCAATGATAAGGAGATTTTGGCAAATAGGGTAATTAATTAAGCTTTTTTATAATTATATTAAGATGATGCAATGTATAGTAGTCTTAATTTTAATCTACAGTCAGATATGGTGCAATCTTTTGATAGAAGTCATCATAAATAAGAGGAGCCTTTTTAATATCTTTTATCTGTTTATAATCACCATTCTTTAAACGATAAGTTACAATTGATTTAGCAAGATAATAATCAAAGTAAGGATGCTTTTTTAAGTCTTGAATAGTAGCTTTGTTAATATTAATTCTTTTTAAACCCGTTGTATCAATAATAATTGAAGCCTTTATTTCATTGTATTTTATGCTATCCAAACCGAATACTTCCATCAATTGTTCTTTCTTAATATAACCTCCAAGTCTTTCGCCATACTTAAATATTCTTCTGGCATAAGAAGGACCAATTCCTTTTACTTCGTCTAAATCAAAAGTATCACACTTATTAATAGATACAGTATAGAGTGGTTTGATAATCTTATCATAAGTTTTGGTGTGATTTATTGAATCATATTTATTTGGAATAGTAATATAAGGCTCTAATACATCATACTCAGCATCTGTGATGCTATACATTTTCTTAAAGTCTTCTTTCTTATAATACTTTCCTCCTTTAGCAAGATAGTTTTTGATTACTTTAATTTGATAATTAGATAATCCAAGCTCAAGCCACTTCTCATCAGTCATTGTGTTGGGATTAAAAGGAAAGGGATTTAGTTTGCTTTCTGCAAATGACTTATCAGGATTATTATAATCAAATTCATTATCCTTATACTTGTTTTTATTAGAAGCATTTATAGAATCAATCTGCTTTTGAAACGCTGCAACTTCATTCTTAAAGATAGAATAATCAACAGGCTTGTTCTTAATTAAAGGAAAGATAAACAACCTTGCAGCAATACACAGAAATATAACAGTAACAAGAACGATTATAAATATACGTTCAGTTTTAGAATACGATAAATAATCCTCGTAAAAAGGACTATTACGCTTAAGTTTCAATGTTTGTTTTCATAAAGGAAAGTTATTTTAAGACCCCACCTAACCTCCCCTAAAAGGGGAGGAATTAAGTTGGAATTATTATTATTTGTGTTTTGAATTATTAATTATTAATTGTTAATTATTAATTATTTATTCAGTTTGCTTTTCTTTATTCCATAAGCGAAATAAATAATTAATCCGATCACCATCCAGGCACCTAGCCTCATCCAATTTTCTTTGCCTAAGCCAAATATCATAAGGCCACAAGCGAATATCCCAAGTATTGGAACAACAGGGACCCAAGGTGTGCGGAATTGTCGGGGAGTATCCGGATGTGTTTTTCTCATTATTATAATACCTGCACATACTAGTATGAAAGCGAATAGGGTGCCAATACTTGTCATGTCGCCAACTATTTCGCCCGGTACAAATGATGCAAACAATCCAACAAATATAAAGAATAGGTAGTTAGATTTGTAAGGGGTTCTGAATTTCTTATGAACTTTGGAGAATATTGGAGGTACTAATCCATCTTTACTCATTGAATAGAACACTCTTGACTGTCCATAAAGCATCACAAGTATTACGGATGAGAATCCTGCTAATATAGCAACGGTTACTAACTTTGCTAACCATCCAAACCCAGTCATATAATGCTGAATTGCAAATGTAACCGAAGCTTCTTTGCCAGCTGTCCTGAAGTCATCTACACTTGCCACACCGGTAAGAACATAAGCAAACAAGATATATAAGACGGTACATATAGCCAACGAGCCTAAGATACCTATAGGCATTGTCTTCTTAGGGGTCTTCGTCTCCTGAGCAGCAGTAGAAACAGCATCAAAGCCAATAAAGGCAAAGAAAACATAACCGGCAGCTCCTATGATACCCATTAAGCCTCCAAAATGTTTTGTTACACCCTGATCATCTGTTATTAATTGAGCTGGTGGAATAAATGGATGATGATTTGAAGACTTCATAAAAGACCAACCAAAGATAATAAATAAAATAACGATAGCTACCTTTGTAATTACCACTATTGCATTTACAAACGATGATTCTTTTACGCCTCTTATCAAAAGTAAAGTTAATAAAAATACTATAAATAATGCAGGTATGTTTATGATTCCATGAGCTGTAACATTTCCTGCGGCATCCTTCAGCACATTAAATGGCGAATGCGACAGCTCCCAGGGTATTCTTAAGTCAACATAAGCTAAAAGTTTGTTCAAATATTCGCTCCATGCAATACTAACTGTTGCAGCACCTAAGGCATATTCCAACACTAAATCCCAACCTATTATCCATGCCATCAATTCGCCCATTGTTGCGTAAGAGTAGGTGTATGCGCTACCTGCAATTGGTATCATTGAGGCAAATTCTGCATAGCATAAGCCTGCTAATGCACAGCCGATTGCTGCTAATACGAAGCCATAAGTCACAGATGGACCTGCGTTGTATGCTGCTGCTGCTGCGGTTCTTACAAATAAACCTGCACCTATTATTGCCCCGATTCCCATTGCTATCAAGTGCAATGCTGTCAAAGATTTCTTTAAACCATGCTCCGTATCTTTCGATTCGGTCATCAATCCGCTAAGCGATTTAGTTCTGAATAATTTGTTAGCCATAGTTATTATGTATTTAGTTTTGCTATTTAAAATTCTTTACAATATTAAGAAAAAAATGAATGACATCTACAAAATTATAATTAAAATTATTAATAGTTTAATTGTTGTTGATTAGGAGAGAGTAGGGGTTTTGCTTTTTAGCTTTTTATTTGTTTAGGTAAGAAGTTTAATTAGTGTGATTTGTATAGCATGTGTGTTGATAATTTGTAAGATATTTAAGATTTGTTTTAATAAATGTTGATTTTCGTTTTATTTAATTCAATTATAGTTCAAATAATTTGTAGAACATTCTAAATTGTAAATTTGAGATCTTATATAATTCAATAATTGTTTGTATTGATACTGTATTTTATTTGTATGTTGTTATATTTGTTTTGTTTGATAACTTATTTTATTTAAATGCTTGCTTATTGTTTTATTTGATTATTTAATTTATTGGCTTGCTAACTTATTTTATTCATTTGATAGCTTTGTAAATGCTTATGATTGAATAATTAATACGCTTGATTAAATAATTGTTTCGTTTGATTAAAATCAAACCAATAAATTATGCAATCAAACCAATAAATGATACAATCAAACGGATAAATGATGTAAACAAACGGATAAATTATCCAATCAAACGAATAAATTATGCAAGCAAATGGATAAATTATACAATCAAACGTTTAAAAACATAAGCTTTTAAATAAATTAAGTAATCACTCAAATAAATTATTTAAGCAAACGAATAAAATATGCATTTATATGCAATCTCAACGTATCCATTTCCCAAATTATTAAAATAAATATCGTAATTTAGTTCTTTTTATAGAATCATAATGATTTAATGATGTCAACATAAGTCTAAATCTTATTAATTTAAGATAAGATGAAGTAAAAGTTAGGATAAATGACGTAACATTCTGTAAAGTAGATGTAATGTGTTGATTATATAAGGTGGTTACTTATGAGATGGCAGTAGTATTATAAATAACTTAAGTTGAGAGATTCTTAATCAGAATTAAGATTTTAAAAAGAAAAAACCTAATCTCGTATAATACGGTATTAGGTATAAAAACAGACTCTTATATAGCTTATTTGTAGAGCAAAAATACGGTAGCTCTTTTATTAATATCAGGGATGCTTTTCTTCCATTGTGCGATAGATTTAGTTTTGATATATTCGCTATCCATCGAAACATCAGTGGCAATGCACAGCATCGTTTCGTTGCGGCAGGTGCTCAATATGCTTTCTATCATTTGATTATTTCTATATGGGGTCTCAATAAAAAGCTGCGTTTCATTCTTTTGATAGATTGTCTTTTCAATCTCTTTGATCTTATCTACACGGAACTTCTTATCCACAGGTAAATACCCTAAAAAACTAAACTGTTGCCCGTTGAAACCCGAAGCCATCAAAGCCATGAAAATAGACGAAGGTCCAACCAAAGGAATCACATTTATATTATTGCTTTGCGCGATTTTAACAATGGCAGCTCCCGGATCGGCAATGCACGGCACACCTGCTTCGGACAATAAACCAATATGTTTGCCCTCTTTTATAGCATCTAAATACGAACTTATTTCATGATCTTTTGAATGTTCATTCAATACATAAAAAGTAAGCTCATCAATGGGTTTAATGAGCCCTGCCTTCTTCAGGAAGCGTCTGGCAGTTCTTACTTCTTCAACAATATAGATGTCAATTTTATTTATGATAGATTGATTGTAAGTTGGTATCACCTTTTCTATAGCACCTTCGCCAATAGTAGCCGGTATCAGATACAAATTTCCTTTTAGTTTTGAATTCATTTGATTTTTAATTATTAATCAATTCGATTTAATCCATGGGAGTTCGTCCAAATCAACATTTCCTCCCGAAAGGATTATCCCAATCTTTGTGTTATGATGTTCAAATTTATTTTCTAATAAAGCTGCAACCGTCACAGCAGAAGAAGTTTCGATAATAATCTTCATGCTTTCCCAAACCAATCGCATTGCATTCACAATCGACTCCTCGCTAACGGTTACTATCTGATGAACATGCTTCTGGATAATAGGGTAGGTGAGCGTTCCCAAAGAAGTACGCAAGCCATCAGCAATAGTATCAGGATTAATAGAAGGAATAAATTTCTTTTGCATAAAGGATTGATACGCATCATCAGCTTGTTCAGGTTCGGCTGCTATAACTTTAGTTTTTGGTGAGAAATAATGAGTTGATAAAGCAGTGCCACTCAACAAACCACCACCACCTACAGGAGCCATAATTATATCTAAATCATTAATATCCTCAATTAACTCTTTGGCAGCAGTAGCTTGCCCCCAAATAATATTATAGTTGTTGTACGGATGAATTTCGATGGCATTTGTTACCTCAATCACCTTATGCAGTGTAGTTTCTCTAGCTTCCAATGTAGGAATGCAAAACGTAATAATCCCACCATAAGACCTTACAGCATCAATCTTAACCTTAGAAGAATTGTCAGGCATCACAATATGCGCCTTAATGCCTCTCAAAGAAGCAGCTCTAGCCAAAGCCGCCGCATGATTGCCTGATGAATGCGTTGCTACACCTCTGTTTAACTCACTGTCGTGTAATAAGAACACAGCATTAACAGCACCTCTCGATTTAAAAGCACCTGCCTTCTGAAAGTTCTCACATTTAAAATAGATATCAGCACCAAGAATAGTATTGATTCTTTGAGAAGTAAGAACAGGGGTTCGGTTAATATAAGGTTTGATCCTTAAAGCATTTTCTATAATAATGTTGGCATCAGGTAGCATCATTTCATTTTGCTTAATGACTCAATTATTTTATCGCAAGCTAAGTCTAACATTTTATAAACGTTTTCAAAACCATCATCACCACCATAATATGGGTCAGGCACTGCAACATCTTTGCCTTTGTAAACCAAATTCATAATGTAATCAACTTTAGCATCATCTTCTTTATTACGAGCGAAATCTAAAGCATTACGATAGTTATTGTTGTCCATCACGTAAATCTTATCAAACTCATCATAATCCCTGGTGCTAAACAAACGTGCCCTGTAATCAGAGATATTCATACCATGATCTCTCATAGTTTTAATGGCTCTCCTGTCAGGAGTTTCATTAAGATGATAAGGTTCAAAACCAGCAGAATCAACAACGCAGTCGATGTGTGTTTTCTTTAGTTTATTTATTAGAATCCCTTCGGCCATCGGCGAACGACAAATGTTGCCATGACAAAGTATAAGTATTTTCATTATTTAATATTCATTAATATTGTTAATAGAATCTGCAAAGATAAGATAGTTTTGA
Source organism: Bacteroidota bacterium (assembly GCA_037134755.1). Lineage (GTDB taxonomy): Bacteria > Bacteroidota > Bacteroidia > Bacteroidales > JACABE01 > JBAXLO01. The sequence goes on from JBAXLO010000061.1 coordinate 7,594, forward strand.
TTCACATCAAGATTACTTTAATGTTAATTTTTGTAAAATAATTTACTTCTCATACAACCAAATCACATAACTTCTTGTCTATAGAATTACAAAACTGATTTTTATTTAACTTAGATGAATTGTTTTCTAGTTCTAATTTAACTAAAATAACTTTATACCTAATCTGTTTTGATTATAAAAATTGATTAAAAGGCTGTCTAATACCCGGGCAGTCTTTTTTATTTATATCTTTGCAGACTGTAATAATAAATATAATGTCACATTAATATTGAGCAATGAAAGTTTCGCTGATAATAGCTTATTATAAGAATATCAATTCTCTTAATCTTATTTTAGAGTCCTTAAAACTTCAAAGCAATCTTAATTTTGAAGTAATTATTGCTGAAGACGACAATGAAGAAGCAACCAAGAACTATGTTAAAGAAAAGGCTTTAACTTTACCATATACTTTGATGCATGTGTGTCAGCTTGAGGATAAAGGCTTCAGAAAAAACCAAATCCTTAACGAAGCTATCAGTATTTCAAATGGTGAGTTAATTGTTTTTATTGATGGTGATTGCATTCCACACAAACATTTTATTAAAGAATATTTAAATAATGTCTCTGAAAAGAAAATCCTTTTTGGTAGAAGAGTTATGCTTAGCAAAATAGTTTCTGATAATCTTTTAAATACAATAAACTTTAAGCATTTATCATTTATAAATTTAATAAAATCTAAATCAAAACATATAGAAGAAGCATTGTATATTCCTTTTGGCTTTGCAATTAAAAAGAAAGCACTTTGTGGTTGTAACTGGGGGATATTGAAGAAGCATCTTGTTGAAGTTAATGGTTTTGATGAAGCTTATCAAAGAGCTGGTGTTGGTGAAGATGTCGATATTGAATGGAGATTGTTACAAAATGGACTTACCTTGAAGTCGTTAAAATTCAAAGCAATTGTTTATCATCTTTATCATGAAAGAACCTATTCAGAAGATGGTGTTCAGGGTAATTATAAAATGTTAAAAGAGAAAAAAGAAAAGAATAATATATATTGTATAAAAGGTTTAGATTCTCATTTGTCAAATCATAATAGTTAATCATATAGAAAAATAGTCTGATAATCCTTCTGTTTTTGCCAACGATCTTCCTTTAGAAAGTAATTTCCTGACAAAATGTCAGGTTTCCTGACAGCAAATAAACAATTATCTTATAAAGTCTGACAAATTTGTCAAAAATATGTCAATAATCATTAATGGCATAGTGATTGATAATATGTCATGGATAGTTTTAAATAAATAAGAACAATCATAATTAAAAATATATAATAAGTATAAAAATGGGAAAAATAATTGGAATTGATTTAGGAACAACCAACTCTTGCGTTTCAGTAATGGAAGGTAACGAACCTGTTGTAATACCTAACAGTGAAGGTAGAAGAACCACTCCTTCGATTGTAGCTTTTACTGAAAACGGTGAACGTAAAGTAGGAGATCCTGCAAAAAGACAAGCTATTACTAATCCAACAAAAACAGTCTTCTCCATTAAACGTTTCATGGGCGAAACATTTGACAGAGTTACTTTGGAAACAGGAAGAGTGTCTTATCAAGTTGTTAAAGGTGACAATAATACTCCAAGAGTAAAAATAGATGACAGACTATATACTCCACAAGAAATATCTGCAATAGTATTGCAGAAGATGAAAAAAACAGCTGAAGATTATTTAGGTCAAGAAGTTACTGAAGCGGTAATTACTGTTCCTGCTTATTTCAGCGATTCACAACGTCAGGCTACAAAAGAAGCAGGCGAGATTGCAGGCTTAACTGTAAAACGTATTATTAACGAACCTACAGCAGCTGCTCTTGCTTATGGTTTAGATAAAAAGAACAGAGATATAAAAGTTGCTGTATTCGATTTAGGTGGTGGTACTTTCGATATATCTATCCTTGAATTAGGAGAAGGTGTTTTTGAAGTAAAATCTACTAATGGAAATACTCACTTAGGTGGTGATGATTTCGACCATAAAATCATTGATTGGTTAGCTGAAGAGTTTTTAAAAGACGAAAGAATTGATCTTAGAAAAGATCCAATGGCATTGCAACGTTTAAAAGAAGCTGCAGAAAAAGCTAAGATAGAACTATCAAGTTCAACTTCTACTGAGATTAATCTTCCATATATAATGCCGGTTGATGGTATTCCTAAGCATTTGGTTCGTACTTTATCAAGAGCTAAATTCGAACAGTTAAATGATTCTTTGATTCAAGCAACAATCGAACCTTGTAAAAAGGCTTTATCAGATGCTGGCTTAACTACTAAAGATATTGATGAAGTTATTCTAGTTGGAGGTTCTACACGTATCCCTGCTATTCAGAAAATAGTTGAAGATTTCTTTGGAAGAGTACCTTCAAAAGGTGTAAACCCTGACGAAGTTGTTGCTATTGGTGCAGCTATCCAAGGTGGTGTTTTAACAGGTGAAGTTAAAGACGTATTATTACTTGATGTTACTCCATTATCATTAGGTATAGAAACTTTAGGTGGTGTAATGACCAAACTTATTGAATCAAATACAACTATTCCTACTAAGAAATCAGAAACATTCTCTACAGCCGGTGATAGTCAGACTTCAGTTGAGATCCATGTATTACAAGGCGAACGTCCTATGGCTTCTCACAACAAAAGTATTGGTAGATTCCATTTAGATGGTATTCCACCTGCTCCAAGAGGAATTCCTCAAATCGAAGTTACTTTTGATATAGATGCTAATGGTATTCTTCATGTGGCTGCTAAAGATAAAGCTACTGGTAAATCTCAACAGATACGTATCGAAGCTTCTTCAGGTTTAAGTGATGAAGAAATTAAGAAAATGAAAGCTGAAGCTGAAGCTAATGCTGAGATTGATCGTAAAGAAAAAGAAACTGTCGAAAAGATTAATGCAGCTGATAGTTTAATATTCCAGACTGAAAAACAATTTAAAGAGTTTGGTGATAAAATTCCTGCTGAAAAGAAAGTTCCTATAGAAAATGCTTTAGCAGAACTAAAAGAAGCTCACAAAAATAGAGATATTGCAGCAATTGATGTTGCTATGGAAAAGATGAATACTGCATGGCAAGCTGCTAGCGAAGAAATGTATAAAGCTACTCAGGATGCTCAGCAAAATGGTGGTGCTAATCCTAATCCTGATGCTCATCATGAAGGTGAGAATAAAAGTGGTAAAGATGCAGAAGTTACAGATGTAGATTTTGAAGAAGTAAAATAAACTCTTTTCTATATATTTATAAAAAGGCTGTTCAGAAATGGATAGCCTTTTTTGTTACTTTAAGAGTCTGGCTGTATAGCCGAGAAGTCTGGCTATATAGCGGAAAAGTTCGGCTGTATAGCGGAGAAGTTCGGCTATATAGCGGAAAAGTTCGGCTGTATAGCGGAGAAGTTCGGCTGTATAGTGGAGAAGTCTGGCTGTATAGCAGATAACTTCTGCTATACATCTGAGATGTTTCACATTAATAATTATTTAAATAGGGGCTCTAGGTTTATTAAGTAAGTGCAGAAGTGTAGAAAAGGCTCGTAAATACTATCTCAGAGGACCGTTTAATTCTCTTTATATAAAATCTTATAACATAATCTTTAAATTTTGTAACAGCTAGGTGACATACTTGTAGTAATATTGCAATGCAATTTTAATTGATAGGGTTGTGAAACCCACAAATAGTAGTAATTGATTTTAAGAAGCCGGAATGTAATGTTCCGGCTTTGATTACAAAGTTAAGATAAAACTAAATATTTGAAATAATAAATGTTAAACATTCATAATTTAAATATTTATTAACAAAATAACTTCGACATGATAGGGGATAATTGCATATTAATTCGCAAATTTGTAAAATTATTTTAAAGCATATTTAATAACAAATAATAATTCGTATGAGAAAGTTTATTTCATTGTTCATTTTGGCATTTATCTTATTGATAAAAAGCCAGACTTCGTATGGCCAGATAGTAATATCCGGCTATTTTGCTAATCCGGCAGGTGCAGACTCTAATTATGAGTATCTACAATTGGTAGCAACTCAAAACATTAATTTTGCGGTTACTCCTTATTCAGTAGTAACAACATGTGGAGCTACAGCTTTATCAAAAGGTTGGATAGCAGGTGGAGCAACTACTTACGGTTTTAACCTGACAAGTGGTTCAGTTGTAACCGGACAAACATTCTATGTTGGAGGTTCGGCAAAACGTATAGATTATACAGGTAGTACTGATATATCATCAGCAACCTGGATACGTGCAATTAACAACGTAACCACTGCGGGAGATGGATTAGGTAATAGTACTAGCACATCAGGTCTTCTTCAAACCGGTGTATTTGGTAATGCCTCTGGAGGTGGTGGAACAAATGCATTTGGAATTGCTGTGTTTGCGGACACTACTTTAGCTTTAGATTCTACATCAATACCAGTTGATGCACTTTTTTACGGTACTGCAATTGGAACAGCTAAGCCTACAATAGGTGGTTATCGAATGCCTAATAGTGATTGGTATACTACTGATAGTACTTTTGGGCATGTAGGGAATACTCATTTATATACTTATCCAACATCAGGTACTTATGTACAGATAACCGGTACATGGAATACTATAACACACGCATGGTCTGTAGCTAGAACCAATGCTACTAAAACTTTAACAACTACTTCTGCTATTTCTGCTATTGCAACACAAATTACACTTTATGGTTTAAATCCTGTTGCTGATACTGTTAAAACAACTTCTGCAACTAATATAACACTTAACTCAGCATTATTAACAGGAAATGTAACTTCAGATGGAAATACTCCTATTATATCAAGAGGTTTTTGTTATGATACAATTGTAAACCCTGATACTACAAAAAATAAAATAAATGTTACAGGAACTACTGGTGTATTTACAGGAACAATTTCAGGATTACTTGCAAGCAAAACTTATTATTACAGAGCATTTGCTACTAATTCAGTTGGTACTTCTTATGGTGGTGATTCTACTTTTACAACTTTAGCAACGGTTATTGCACCTACAGTTACAACAGGACATACAACTTTGATAGCTGATAGTTCTGCATTAGCAGCAGGTAATGTCACTTTTGATGGAGGTGGAACAATTACTGAAAGAGGCGTTTGTTACGGTACAACTGCTAATCCTGATATAACAGGAACCCATTTAACTGCAACAGGAACAACTGGTGCTTTTACAGTTCCTTTAATAAATTTAACACCTAGTACAACTTATTATATTAGAGCTTATGCTACAAATTCAGCAGGTACATCTTATGGAGCTGATTCATCTTTTAAAACATTAGTTTATATTCCAACATATGCAATTTCTCAAGTTAGAACAATTAATGCTACAACAGGTGTTGCTGATTCTATTAATGTAAATTGTAAACTTATAGGTGTAGTTCATGGTATTAACTTTGCTGCAACTGGATATAGTTACTATATAGATGATGCTAATTCAGGTATTAATGTTTATAAAACTACTACTTTAACATCTTACCCTACTGTTACAGAAGGTGATCAAATAAGAGTTATAGGGAAAACCGCACAGCCAACAACATCTGGATTAATTGAAATAGTCCCTGATTCAATTGTTAAAATATCTTCAGGAAATACTTTAAATACACCTATCCTTGCAACAACATTAAATGATGCTTTAGAATCAAGATTAGTTACAGTTGATAGTTTAACTTATATTAGTGGTTGGCCAACTACTGGTGGAACTTTAGCTACAGTACTTGCTAAACATGGAACAGATACTACTACAATTATATTATATACAGGTATTAATTTTGGTACAACTGCTCCTGCTTATTTGTTCTCAATTACTGGTTTAGTAAATCAACTTTGTACGACTTCTCCTTATCTAACTAAATATAGAATATATCCAAGATATGTAGCTGACAGAGTTATACATTATATTTCCCCTACAGTCTTAACAACAACTGCAAGTACAATAACTACCAATTCTGCTATATGTGCAGGTAATGTTACTTCAGATGGAGGATCAACAATTCTGGAAAGAGGTATTTGTTATGATACTATTGCTAATCCTGATACAACTCATATGGTAACTGCTACCGGTACAACCGGTACTTTTACTGCAAATCTTACAGGATTAATGATGGGGAAATTATATCATTATAGAGCTTTTGCCAGAAATGCAATTGGTTTATCTTTTGGTGCTGATTCAACATTTACTACTTCTGCAACTTTTGTGATACCTGTAGTATCAACTGGTGCTGTTTCGAATATAGGAACTTTTACTGCTACTGTTGCCGGAACAATTACTAATAATGGTGGTACTCCTGTTACTGTGAAAGGTATTTGTTGGGGAACTACTCCAAGTATAACAACTGCTGACAGTCATACTTCAGATACTACTTCAACTAATGCTATATCAGGTAATCTTACAGGATTAACTTCAAGTACTAAATATTATGCAAGAGCTTATGCTACTAATGCTATTGGTACTGCTTATGGTGATACCGTTTCTTTTACTACTTCATTATTTATACCTACTTATGAAATAGCTCAGGTTATGACTGCTAATAGTCTAGGTGTTGGCGATTCAGTTGGTGTAAACTGTAAACTTATTGGTGTTGTTAATAGTATTAATTATACTGCTACTGGATATCAATTTTATATTTTGGATGATGTAAGAGGTATGTTTATCTACAAAACAACTACAATCGCAACCTATCCAACTGTAACAAGAGGTGATTCAATAAGAGTAATCGGAAAAATTACAATGAATCCTGGTAATGCTTATGGTATGATTGGTATGGCTCCTGATTCAATTGTTAGTATCTCTCAAAATGTTCCTTTACAATCTCCATTAGTTATTAATCAACTTAATAATGATACTTTAGAAGGTAGATTAATAAGGATGAATAATCTTTATTATCTAAGTGGATGGACAACTACTGGAACTACTACTAAAACTGTTCTTGCTTTACATAATACAACTGATACTATCACTATAAGATTAACACCTACTTGTAATTTATTTAACACAACTGCTCCATCAACAACTGTTCCTTTCTCAATTACAGGATTTGTTTTACAAACTGCTGCAAATGCTACACCTTATGTTGGTGGTTACAGAATATATCCTAGAGACTCTTTTGATATTACTTATAGTTATTCAGCTCCTGTTGTTAGTACTGGAACTACAACTGGCATAACACCTAATTCTGCTGTTTGTGCAGGTACTGTAACTTCTGATGGTGGCCATACAATTACAACCAGAGGTATTTGTTATGGTTTAAATATTGATCCAACTATTGCTGATTCTATTAGAACAGCTACAGGAACTACTGGAAGTTATACTGCTAATTTAAGTAATTTAACTTTAGGCACAATTTATCATTACAGAGCTTATGCTACTAATTCACTTGGTACATCATATGGTGTTGATTCTACATTTTCAACATCTGCTACTGCTGTAGCACCGGTTGTTGTTACAGGAACTGCATCTTTAATAACTTCATTTACTGCTACAGCTTCTGGTACAATTACCAATAATGGAGGTGCAACTATTACTGAAAAAGGTATTTGCTGGGGAACTACTCCTGCTATTACAATTGCAGATAGTCATATAACTGATACAACTTTATCAACTAATGCTATCATAGGAAATCTTACAGGTTTAACTTCAAGTACTAAATATTATGTAAGAGCTTATGCTACTAATTCAGCCGGTACATCTTATGGTGATACTGTTGCTTTTACTACTTTACTTAATATTCCTACTTATCAAATTGCTCAAGTTAAAAGTGTAAATGCTTTAGGTGTTGCAGATTCTTTAAATGTAAATTGTAAGTTAATTGGTGTTGTTAATAGTATTAATTACACAACTAATGCATACCAATTCTATATATTAGATCAAACTAATGGTATTGAAATTTATAAAACTACTCCGGTTCTGACCAGTTATCCTACAGTAACAAGAGGAGATTCAATTAGAGTTATCGGAAAAATAAATCAAAACTCAGGAAATGCTTATGGTATGATTACTATTGTTCCTGATTCTATAGTTAGAATATCTCAGAACTCTCCATTACAATCTCCATTGGTAATAAATGAACTTAAAAATGATAGTTTAGAATCAAGACTAGTAAGGATGGATAATCTTTATTACTTAAGTGGATGGGGTGCTACTGCTGGTACAAAAACAGTTTATGCATTACATGGTACTGATTCTATTTTAATAAGAATTACTACAAACTGTAATCTTTATAATGTTGCTGCTCCTTCACCAACTACTCCTTTTTCTATTATCGGTTTTGTTCTTCAAAATACTACAATAGCAACAACACCTTATAATGGTGGTTATAGAATATATCCAAGAGACTCTTTTGATTACATAGTAGTGTCAACTCCTCCGGTTGTTTCAACAGGTGTTACAACAGGAATTACTGAAACAACTGCTGTTTGTTATGGAAATGTTACTTCTGATGGAGGACATGCTATTACTGCAAGAGGTATTTGTTATAGTACTAATGCTAATCCTACAATTACTGATTCTGTAATGACTGTTACAGGAACTACCGGAAGTTATTATGCTGATTTAATTAATTTAACTCTTAATACAACTTATCATTACAGAGCCTTTGCTACCAATTCGCTTGGTACAAGCTATGGTGGAGATTCTACATTTACAACTGCAGCTAGTCCTGTTGTGCCTGCTGTAGTTACTGGTACAGTGTCTTTAATAACAGAAAACTCTGCTTCTGTTTCAGGTACAATTTCTAATAATGGTGGTGCTCCTATCACTGCTAAAGGTATTTGTTATGGTACTAATCCAAATGTAACTATTGCTGATGCTTTTGTTTCAGATACTACTTTATCATCTACTGCAATATTAAGTAGCTTAACAGGATTAAATTCAAGTACTGTATATTATGCAAGAGCTTATGCTACTAATTCAATAGGTACAGGTTATGGTACTGCTGTATCATTTACAACTTTATTACATATTCCTACTTATACAATTGGTCAAGTTATGGCTGTTGATGCTCAAGGTTCAGCTGATTCTGTTAATGTTAATTGTAAATTAATTGGTGTTGTTAATAGTATTAATTATGCAAATACTTTTGGACCTGGTGCTGGTGGATATCAATTCTATATCTTAGATCAAACTAATGGTATGTATATCTATAGAACTGCAACTTTAACTAGTTATCCTACTATAGCAAGAGGTGATTCAGTAAGAGTTATCGGTAAGATTACTCAGAATCCGGGTAATGCTTATGGTATGATAGGTATGATTCCTGATTCAATAGTTAGAATATCTCAGAACCAACCTTTACAATCTCCTTTAGCTATTAACGAATTAACTAGTGATACATTAGAGTCAAGATTAGTTAAGATGACTAATTTATATTATGTTAGTGGATGGACAGCAGCTGGTGGATTTAATCCTAAAACAGTAATTGCTTTGCATGGAACTGATACAATTAGAATTGTATTAACATCATCATGTAATCTTTATAATGTTGCTGCTCCAACTAATACAGTGCCATTTGATATTACCGGATTTGTATTACAAAATTCAGTAAATACTTCTGCACCTTATATTGGTGGTTACAGAATTTATCCTAGAGATACTAATGATTATACTGTTCATTATTCAAACCCTGCTGTATTTACTACAGGAGTTTCCGGAATTACTATGAATACTGCTATGTGTAGTGGTAATATAACAACAGATGGTGGATATGCTATTACTGCAAGAGGTATTTGCTATGACACTCTTGTTAATCCTATTTCTACAGGAAATCATGTGGTTGTTACCGGTACTACCGGAGCTTATACGGGCAATCTTACAGGTTTATTATCTGGTAAAACCTATTATTACAGAGCTTATGCTACTAATTCAACAGGTACTTATTACGGTGATGATTCCGTATTTACAACTTCTTTAACAAATGTAGCACCTATTGTTACAACTAATAATCCTGCTACAAGCATTACTTATTTTACTGCTGCTGTTACAGGTAATATTATTAATAATGGTGGTGATACTTTACTATCTAAAGGTATTTGCTGGAGCATTAATCCTGTTCCTACTATTACTGATTCTGTTGCTTATATCACAGGTACTACTACAACTTACACTGATACTATCAAAAACTTAACTGATAATACAACTTATTATGCACGTGCATTTGCTATCAATGTTGATGGTGTAGGTTATGGTAATATCATTTCATTTACTACCAAAAAACTTCCTCCTCTATACGGTATCTCTGTTGTTAGAACAATCAATGCTAGTGGTGTTGCTGATTCATTGAATGTATATTGTAAATTAGTTGGTACTGTTCATGGTGGTATCAATTTCTCAAACAATGCTACTACTATTTCTTCATTCTTTATTTGTGATGCTACTTCAGGTATTAATGTTTATAAAACACCTAATACTTTAGGTTACACAATTACTGAAGGCGATATGATAAGAGTTATTGGTAAGATTACTCAAACTAATGGATTGATCCAAATGGTACCTGATTCATTAGTATTAATTTCTCCTGCTAATCCTCTAAATACTCCAATCGTAGTAACTACATTAAATGATACTTATGAGTCAAGATTAATCAGAATGAATAATCTTCGTTATCTAACAGGATGGCCTACTACAGCTGCAAATACTGCTTCTACTGTTAAAACTTATAATGGTACAGATACTATCACAGTTGTTATTGCAAGATATTGCAATCTACAAGGAACACCTGCTCCTTTAGCTACCGATACACTAGCAGTTATAGGTTTAGAAAGTCAGAATGATCCTTCATCTCCTTATAACACAGGTTATTTTATTTATCCTCGCGATACTAATGATATTATCATTACTCATTCAACAGTTGGTATTAATGAAGTTGCTACAAAACCATCTTTCAGTATCTATCCTAATCCTACAAATGGAAACTTTAAAGTTGCATTATCCAATAATATGGATGTAGTTATCAGGATATATTCTATGGTTGGAAGTTTGATTGAAGAAAGAATTGTTAATGCTTCTTCAGTTGATTTCAATAGCTCTAACTATGGTAGAGGAATGTATATGATTCAGATTACTGATCGTAAAACAGGATTAAGTACTACCAATAAATTAGTAGTACAATAAATTAAGTTAAATTGTATAAATGAAAAAGCCTGCTGTTTACAGCAGGCTTTTTTTGTATATATTTAGATATTATTCCTGACAGGTTTTTCATCCTGTCAGGTTTAAATCTAAAAAGGCTATTATACCTGACAGGATGAAAAACCTGTCAGGAGTTAGCAATTCATTCTACAGCTAAAATTTCATAACAATTAGTTCAAATTCTGTAACAATTATTACACTTAATAGCAGTAATATTGTAGTTAAATTATTAAATAATACAAACATGGAAACTCAATTCGTTAAAGGGGAAATTTATAGTAAAGAGGACATCGAAAATAAAGGTTTTGTTTTATCCAAGCAAACTAATAATTTAATATTCTATAGAAATGGGGATATCCTTTTGGCTTTTGAAATTTCAAAAACATACAACGCAACTACTCTTAATTTGCTTTCTGTAATAATAGATTAATAGTACATTAAATTAAGATCTTTAATTAAATAGATTTTGTTTAATAAGGTTACAATATGGAAAATCAAAACGAAGTACTTCAAAACTATGATCGGATTTATGAGAAACCTAGGTTAATGAAAATTACTACTAAAAAAGAGATTAAGATCAGTAAACGAAAACTTATTGTTAGGGGAGGAATTATTGTTTTTAGTATTTATGTTTTGATGTTGCTACCTTTGTTTTTTCTATATCCAAATTATAATCAACCAATAAAAGAAAACTTTGATCCAAAATGGTTAATCAATATTTCAAATAACATACAAGGAGATTGTTTTCGCAAAGCACGTAATTTTATTAAAGAATGTCCTTTTCCTTGTCGCGAAGTGCATCTTAACAGCGAGCATACTATTGTCGAAATTATGATTAATCAAAAGTGGATTGCTTTTGATCCTGTTTATAATTTATATTTTGATGACGAAAATGTAGTTCAGATTTCCAGCGATATAAATAGAGGTTATACACCTCCTTATTTAGCAAAATATCCTTATAAAGACTCTTTTAAGAAGTTTAGATATTACCACAATACCTATTTTGCAATATTAAATAAAACACATCCCTATTACTATAAAATACTCAGGTTGTTTTATACTGTAATAAGTAGATAGCTATTCTAACTCTTCTTTAAGTATATATTTAAGGTAGATTAAGCCGATTATTCCTGCTATAAATGACGATAGAAGTATTATTAGTTTTGAATTATTTATGATAACTGAATTATCAAAAGCAAGGATAGTTATAAATATTGACATAGTAAAACCAATTCCTGCTAAAATACCCGCTCCAAATATATGTTTCCACTTCAAATCCGAAGGCAAAGCACATATTCCTAATGAAACAGCTGCGAAACTAAATAGTATTATCCCTAAAGGCTTACCAATTATTAATCCTGTTAATATCCCCATGCTGTAAGGCTCTAAAATTACTTTATGTAAGTTGCTGCCAATTATTATTGCCGTGTTTACCAAGGCAAATAAAGGTAATATTACAAATGCTACAGGTTTATCTAAAAAATGTTGAAGTTTATAAGAACTCGATAAAGTATTTCCTTTGCCTAATGGTATTACAAATGCTAATAATATACCACTAATTGTTGGATGAACCCCCGAATGCAACATAAAATACCACATTGCTATCCCGCCTGTTATATAATAAAAAAGATTTTTAACTTTAACAAGATTCAGAAGTATTAAAAATAAAAAAATAGAGATCGATACTATTAAATTTAACCAAACCAAAGTTGTAGAATAAAATAGTGCAATAACAATTATAGCACCCAGATCGTCAATTACTGCTAATGCTGTTAAAAATATCTTTAATGAGATCGGAACTCTTTTACCAAGCAACGACAATACACCGATAGCAAATGCAATATCTGTTGCCATTGGTATGCCTGCACCTGTTTTAGTTTTTAAACCATAGGTTATTAATAAATAAAGTGTAGCAGGAATTAGCATTCCTCCAAATGCAGCAATAACAGGTAATAAAGCATTTTTAACTTTCGATAGTTCTCCGACATATAGCTCTCTTTTAAGTTCTAAACCTACAAGCAAAAAGAAGATAGCCATTAATCCATCATTTATCCAATGCTCGATGCTAATATTTGCTATTGTGATTTTCCAGAAATTAATATAAGAGTTTCGAAATATAGAATTAGCTAATGATAAAGATATAAAAGTACATATAATAAGGATGAATCCTCCAATTTTCTCGCTTTCAAAAAACTCTTTAAAAAGATTAGTAATTCTCATATATAGTTTTATTTCTGATAAATAATAAAGTTTTTATATTAATTGTAATATGAATATAGGATTTTTATGGTTTCTATATGGAAATGTTTTTGCAAAAGTAGTTTATTTCATATAATAATTATCAAATAAAAAAGGAGATTGTTTCACAACAACCTCCTAAAACAAAATTATGAAAAAACTTATCTTTTTAAAGATAAATTGAGGATACAAAAGTAATACCTTATTTATATATATGCAAATTTTAAAATTATATTTAGATTTTTATGTATCCAACCTCTTTTTTGATGTTTTTTTTTACAATTTTACTAAAATAAGTCTTTTT
>JBAXLO010000062.1:0-21226 GCA_037134755.1 Bacteroidota bacterium
GATGAAAAGACCTCCCTAATCCCTCCAAAGGAGGGACTTTGTGTGGAGAAATAATAAGAGTCTTAAAAGATAAAAGAAATATTTATTAAACTGTAATAATAAATAAAAGACAACTTTCTTAAAAGCCCCTCCTTTGGAGGGGTTGGGGAGGTCGGAAAAGAAAACGCTAGGTCAATTAAACAAAAACAAGGATATGTATTTAGCTGTTAAAAATGTTATACCTATTGATAATTATAATTTAATCCTAACTTTTGAGAATGGAGAGAAACGTCAATTCGATATGAATCCGTTTTTAGATAAAGGGATATTTAAAGAACTTAGAGATCTATCAGTTTTCAATTCTGTTAAAATAAGTTTTGATACTATACAATGGGATAATGAAGCCGACTTAGATCCTGAAATACTATATACCCATAGCAGAAAGATTTCAGAATAATCAATCGTGCAAAAGTTTATCCTTCCCATTTAAAGGAAGCTATTTAAAACAAAATAAGCTATGTTACTTAATGCAACATAGCTTATTATATATATCAGAATACTTATTATCCTAGTTTTCTTTCAATACAAATTCATCGTATTCTATTTCAAAACGAAGTTTATGTTTTGATTCTTCAGCAGCTAAAGATAAAAACACATCTTTAATACCTGCATCAGGAGCTCTTTCGGCTAATTTAGAATAAAGTTTAAAAGCAGCCTTTTCTTTTTTCATAGCTAATACCAAAGCATCACTATATGTCATATTTGGTGTTGGATGAACACTTACAGTATAATCACTAATTTTAAGATCTGCTACCATTTCGGGTTTCATTGTAAACAATCCATTTTGCTTAATGTCCATCAAACGGTTCTTATGGTTAACTTCTTCTTTGGCAAAATCAAAAAATGTGGTTTTCATATATTCATTCTTTGCATTTTCGGCTAACGAAATATAAAAATCTACAGCTTGTTGTTCTTCATTAATAGCGAAATCTAAAATCTCGTCTATGTTTTCAAATTCTTTCATTGTTTTATTTTAAATTAGATTAATTCTTAAATTTGTTTTCAAAATATTTTTCAAAATACATAGTTAAATTATCACAACCATAATCAAATAATCGCTTATAGTTATTATCCTCAGTATTTACAAATTTGTACTTACTTCTTTCGTAATCTTCGGCAACATCAGGAAGCAATGAAATAGCTTCAAACATAATCTGATCAGGATCAATAGTAGAATCTACTCCAAACTTCTTAAGCAGATAAAATAACTGTTGATACGAATTATCTGATACTTGTGAAGGCATCGTTTTATTTACTTTCTGTATATAACGCTGAGTATTGGTAAAATGACCGCCAATTTCAAATGGTAAAGAAGCAGGTAATACCAGATTAGCTTGTTTTGCAGTTTCAGTCATATAATAATCCTGAATTACACCAAAATCTAATTTAGCACCAACCTCTTTAATGTAATCTTTATCAATAGAACAACCCAAAGGGTCTTCACCAAAAACAAAGATATTTTTTATCTTACCTTCACGTAATAATACTTCCTGTTCTCTTGTTGAATGCTTAGGCAAATCCTTTACTTTCCAGGTATCCTGAAGTTTTTTAATAAATTCTACATCATTTATCTCCTGATAACCTACACCGAAAGTTGGATAAGCTCCCATATCAAACACACCTTGAGAGTTATTTTTAGCTTTTAATGCAATCAATCCATTAGAAGTCTTACCAAGCTTACCTGTAAGCATAGTAAGATTATATAATTCAGTAGATGCAGGTGCTGAAATCTCTTTCTCGGTGAATAAGATAATCGCATTCATTTGAAGATTGTAATCTTCGGCAAACGTTGAAATAATATCCTCAGTTGTACCTGATAATTTAACAAGTTCAGTATAATCTTCGGCAAGCAATGTGTTGCAATACAAATCAAAATTATCACAATTATCTTTTATAAACATCATATTGTACAGTTTATTAGTAACAATATAATGATTAACAGCTTTTATAAAATGATAATAAGAATCTATTTTAAAGATATTATCGCATTTAGATTTCATTGAAGTCTCAGCAAGAGTAGTCACAGAGTCAATCTCAATATGTTTTTTATATTTAGTATCATACACCATATAGCCAACCACCGGATGCTCTTCGTTAAGTTCTGAACCTATTAAAAAGATCTTACTAGCACCTGAAATTTCTTCAAAAGGCACATTATCAAAAGAAGTATTTATAATATGAGCACCTCTTTTAATATAATGCATGCTTAATACATTGTTAGTTTTAGCACCAGCACGAGCTAATTTCTGAATTAAATAAATTTCTTCATTAGTTAATCTAGCACCTGCAAAGAAAGCATTTTCATCAGGTTTTACTCCTTTAATTTTAGTTGCAATTAAATCATAAGCTTCCTTAAAACTTATCTCTTCAAAAACACCATCAACTTTTAATAAAGGTTTGGTAATCCTTTTGCTATTGTTTATATATTGATAACCAAATCTTGCATATTTGCAGATATTACCATCAGTATTAACAGTACCTTCAACACCTGAAACTTTAATTGCTTCACCGTTTTCGGTAATATGTACTTTAATAGTGCATCCAACTGAACAATAATTACAAATAGTTTCGAATGAATCAAACTCATCCATATCTGATTTAATAATTGATCTTTCAGATATTGCTTGAGTAGGACAAACAGCAATACATAAGCCACAACTTTCACATAAAGTATCCTGCAATTTATTTCCGGTTGATGGAGTAACGCCATACTCAACAAGCTTTAAAGCATCAGCTCCAACAATATTAGAACAAACTTTTACACAATCAGCACAAAGATTACATTTTGAATTATCAATTTCAATAAAAGGATGTTCAAAATTCATTTCGTATTCCAACTCAAAGAATAGTTTATGCTGTGCTTCATCCTGAGCCAATAACGAAAACATATTAACAACTTCTTTGTCAGAAATAGCTTCAGACAAAATCAAATACAGCTTAAAAAGATTCTTTTCATTTTGCATTGCCAAAAACAAAGAATCTTTATAACTTAATTCTTCATAAGCTATTATATTAAATTTAATAACTATTTTTTCTATTTTAGAATAATAGTCGTCAGTTATAATAAACCTTTTTGTGTCTTTAAGATTAATTAATTTGTCTTTATGTTCAGTTTCTTTTGAAGCTAATTGAATAAATCGTTCTTTCAACCAATCATTTTCAGACAATGATGCTAAATGTGAATACAAAGCAATAGAAAATTGCTCATAAGCAATAGCAAAATCGATTATCTCGATATAGTTCTCCATATATTTCTATTTTTTAATGTTCTTTTCTTTAATTCCTGATAATTTAGTATGCATAGCATTAGCTGCAATTCTCCCAGACCCCATTGCTTCAATTACAGTTGCAGAACCTGATACAATATCACCACCTGCATAAACACCTTCAATTGAAGTTTCCATAGTTTCTGGATTAACATCTATATACCCCCATTTATTTCTTTTTAAATTAGGAGTAGTACTGAATATAATTGGATTTGGACCTGTTCCAATAGCTACAATAGCCATGTCACACTCAATAATAAATTCTGAATTCTCAATAGGTACCGGACGTCTTCTACCTGATGCATCAGGTTCGCCTAACTGCATTTTAATACATTCCATTCCTTTTAATGTATTGTAATCAGTACCAATATAACGAGTAGGATTAGTAAGAAGTTTAAACTTGATACCTTCTTCCTCAGCATGGTGTACTTCTTCTTCTCTTGCTGGCAACTCATTTCTTGAACGACGATAAACAATTGTTACCTCTGCTGAACCAGTTCTAATTGCAGTACGAGCACAATCCATAGCAACATTTCCACCTCCAATAACAACAACCTTATTACCTTTAGGCATTGGTGTATCATATTCAGGGAAACGATATGCTTTCATCAAATTCATACGTGTTAAATATTCATTAGATGAAAATACATTACCTAAACTTTCACCATCTATATTTGCAAAAACAGGTAGCCCTGCTCCTACTCCAATATATACAGCATCGAAATGTTCTAGCAATTCATCTATTGTAAGAATAGTTCCTATAATGTGATTAACCTCAAAACGAACACCTAGTTGCTTTAAGAAATTAATTTCAAATTGAACAATAGATTTAGGTAATCTAAACTCAGGTATCCCATAAGTTAAAACGCCTCCTAGTTCGTGTAATGCTTCAAATACAGTAACAGAATAACCATGTAAAGCCATATCAGCAGCACAGGTTAATCCACCAGGACCAGATCCTACAATAGCTATTCTTTTATTATTTTTATTCTTAACAATTGGAATCTTTACTAATTCCATCTTACGTTCAAAGTCTGCAACAAATCTTTCTAATCTACCTATTGCAACAGGTTTATCTTTATATCCTAAAATACATTTCTCCTCACATTGACTCTCTTGTGGACAAACCCTTCCACATATAGCAGGTAATACGTTGCGTTCCTTAATCTTTTTGGCAGCTCCATCAAAGTTATCCTCCCTCATTAATTTAATAAATCCGGGAATATCAACATTTACAGGACAACCATCAACACATTTAGGCACTTTGCACTGTAAGCATCTTCCAGCTTCTAAAGAAGCTAATTCAGTAGTATATCCATAAGGAACTTCCTGATGGTTATGTATCCTTAAAGTTTGATCCTGTTCCGGCATATCCTGTCGAGGAATCTTTAATTTGATCTTACGCTCATCAGCTTTAGTCAAACCATGCCATTCACAACCCTTCTTTAAGCAAATAAAGAATGGAACTAATTTTGATAATGCAGAAATAATAACACTACCTACAGGAGTTCCACATTCTCCACATTTTGTTTCAGGACTAATGAGACTTTTCTGACAATGTGGACACATTAAATCTTCTAGACAATCGCCATCCTGAACAGGAACTGACGTTTCACTGTCAAATACATCAAGATAAGGACTAAGAAAAATATCTACATCCTGCCCCTTGTATTTTGCTTTAAACTCTATTTGCTTATGATCCTTCTTTTCAACATTAAAACTTTGATGACAAAACGGACAATAAGTGTTTAAATACGTTTTAAACTTTAAATATTTAACATCTTGTTCCAGCATAATGATAAGATTTAATTATTTAATAGAAAATAATAAAGAAGTTTTTTCATCTTTCAAATAAAGAGAATTCCTTTTTTCTAACTCATCAAAATCTACAGTATGCCCATCAAAGTCGGGACCATCAACACAACAGAACTGAGTTTTATTATCAACTTTTACTCTACAACCACCACACATCCCGGTTCCGTCAATCATAACAGGATTAAGACTGACCATAGTTGGCATATTATATTTCTTAGTAAGATTGCAAACATTTTTCATCATTATAATTGGACCTATTGCATAGACCAATTTAATATCATAGCGTTCATCAAGATATTTTTGCAAAGGTTGTGTTACAAAACCTCTCTGACCATAACTACCATCATCAGTTGTAATAATAAGTTCGTCACAGATGGCTTCCATTTCGCTTTCTAGAATTATCAAGTCCTTATCTCTGGCTCCAATAATTCCTATGACATTATTACCTGCATTTTTAAAAGCTTTAGCAACATGATGTAAAATAGCAATACCGGTGCCACCACCAACCATTACTACTGTCCCAGCATTGTGTACATCAACAGGTTTACCTAATGGCCCAACTACATCTTTGATCGTATCTCCTTCATTCAGCGAACGCATTAAAGCGGTTGTTTTACCAACAACTTGAAAGATAATAGTTATTATCCCTGCAAACTCATCTTTATCAGCTACTGTCAAAGGAATCCTCTCACCGGTTTCATTTACTCTAAGAATAATGAATTGTCCGGCTTTGATCTTTGCTGCAATCTTTGGGGCACTAATATCAAACCTGATAATAGAACCCTTTGCCATTTCCTGTTTTCTTACAATCTGAAACATAAACTTATCATTTAGTTACCACTCATTGCTATCCTCCAACCTGATATCATCCAGATCCTTTTTGCTTAATCCATGCCAGGTACATCCTTTTTTAGAACAAATATAGAAATCTATCATTTTTGTTCTTGCTCCAACTAATACTTTTGCAATAGCTGTACCACATTTTTCACATTTATTATCAGGTATCTTTAAGCTTGTATTACAATGATAACATTTAATATCCTTTAATTCCTTTTCTTCAGGTAAATAAATTGTAGATTTTGAAGAGAAAACATTTAGATAAGGACTCAACATAATGTAACCTTCTTCATCTTTCTCATTAAGAATCCTCAATTTAAGCATCTCATCATCTATTAAAGATTTATTGCAAATAGGACAATAAATATTCAAGAAAGAACCACTCTCAATTATTTCTTTATTAATTTCTGCTTCTGTTTTAACTTTTACTTTTTCAGAAACAACTATATCATCTTGTTTAAATTTAACTTTAGCACCTGGTTCAAAGTCAAGATACATTTTCTTTAAAGCAACAGAAAGATCTTCAAAACCTATGTTATGACCCTGACAACCTTTTCTGGAACAGAAACTAACTTTACCTCCAATATCTAAGGTTAAAGTAACCATAGGTGCATTACAAGTATTACATTTATCAGTTGTTAGAAGTTCTTCTCTACAATGTGGACACTGAAACTTTTGTAAATCATTTTCTACAAAGCCAATATCTGATAAATAATTAAAACTTCCGTAAATAGAACTTAATCTTAATGTTCCATTCTTACCTGCACTTTCAACAAATAATTTAATACTTGGTTCATTATCGATACTATGTTGTGTATCCATTAATGATTTATTACAATATGGACACTTTACTTGCAGTGATATGAAATTGATTGCATTCATTTTGTTAAATTATTATTCTTGTTTATCGTAATTTTAGGCAAATATATACATTTTTTTTACTTAAGTCAAGTTTATTTTGATTTTTTATTTATTAATTCATCAAAATAAGTCTCGAAATTCTTTACTAATGAATCACAACCATAGTTAAAGATGCGTCCATTGTTGTCATTATCAGTATATGTAAATGGATGTTTCGATTCTTTCTCTATTTGTAAAATAGAAATAACTTCCATCATTACATCAGTTACATCTTTATGAGGAGTATTATCTCCAAACTTCGCTAATATATCAGCTAATTGTTCATGATTCTTTTTTTCAACTTTAGAATCCATTAAACAATCAAATTTCTGAATAATATTTTGTGAATTTGTAAAACTACCTCCTGTTTCAACAGGGAAAGAAGCAGGTAATATCAAATGTGCATGTTGTGCAGTCTCTGTCATAAAGTAATCCTGAACCATAATAAATTCGGAGTCATCAAACCATTTAGTTACTTTAGTTTTATCTTTAGCACAACCAATTGGATCTTCTCCAAATATGAATAGATTCTTAAACTTACCTTCATTTAATGTAGAAATCATATCTGAATTAACTGCTGTAGGTAATTCATCAACTTTCCAGGTTTCCTTCATGATATTACGCATCTTCTCATCCAAAATTGAATGTTTACCAAGACCTTGTCCCGGACAAATACCCATATCAAAGATACCATTTGAATTATTCTTTTCTTTTAATGAAATAATACCAAATGAATTTTTACCTAATTTGCCTGTTAATAAGGCTAAGTTAAACAATTCAAAACTTGCATTAGATGATATATTCTTTTCAGAATAAATAATAATTGCTTTAGGTTCTTCTACATATTGATTAGCGAAACTTACAACATATTCTTCGGAGTATGCACCCTTTTCAACTAAGTCTTTAAAGTTTTGAGATAACAATTTCTTCTTATATGTATCAAAATCTACACAATGTTCTGCAATAAAAGCTTTGTCTTCTTTATCATTTGATAACAGATAATGATTTACGGCTTTCACAAAGTAATAATAATTCTTAATAGTAGAATTAATAGTAGCTTTATGCTTCATTGTGTTGTCTTCTTTTGTATTAATAACTTCCAGTTTAACATTATTTCTAAACTGAGCATTATTAACCATATATCCTACAACTGCATTATCATTATTAATTTCTGATCCTAATAAATAAATCTTATTAGCTTCCTTAATCTTCTCAAATGAAGTATTATCAATGGTATTTGAAATATAACCTATACCTCTACCTAAATAATGGAAACTATTTACATTATTTGTTTTGGCTCCATATCTTGCAAGTTTTTGCACTAGATACATCTCTTCATTTGATAATCTTGCCCCTGCAAAGAATGCATTCTCATCGGGCAATACACTTTTCATCTTGTAAGATAAAATATCAAATGCTTCAACGAATCCAATCTCCTGGAACTTTCCTGCAACCTTTAATATAGGTTTAGTTATACGGTTCTTATCATTTTTAAACTTATAACCGAACTTAGCATAACGACAAATGTTAGCATCTTTATTGATTTTACCATGACGACCGGTAACATTCATCACATAACCATTCTTATGGTTACGACTAATTGAACATCCTACTGAACAATAATTACAAATAGTGTCACTTGATTCTAATTTAACCGGTCCCGGTTTGAAGTCAACGTTTTCGGTAATAGCACCGGTAGGACAAGTAGAAATACACAAGCCACATGATTCGCAATGAGTGTCTAATAAAGAATCGCCCATACTTGGAGCAACATAAGTTCCAAATCCTCTTTCCACTAAGCCTAATGCATTTGCACCTACAACCTCTTTACATATCCTTATACATCTTGAACAAAGTATACATTTATTATTATCAATCTCAATAAATGGATGTCTGAAGTCAACTTCGTATTTTTTATATTCGCCTTCATATTTCTTTTGATCAACATCATAATCAGTAGCAAATTTCTTCAAATCACAAGTATGATAAGCCACACAACCACATTCCATACAACGTTGAGCTTCGTGTCTGGCAACCTGTTCGTTTGCATAACCTAATTCAACTTCCTGGAAGTTATTCCTTTTATCAGGATCCATGGTTGGCATCTCTTCACGACTTTGCTCTAAGAACCTACCCATATAATCTTCGAGACTTTGTATCCTAAAATTCTCTTTTTTGGATAAAAATTCTTTCTTTTCAGGTTCTATAGGTAAACCCATAAGATATTGATGACAACTTCTTGCTGCTATTTTAGCCTGAGCAACTGCCTGAATTAAAGTTGCAGGTCCTGTAACACCGTCACCGGCTGCAAAAATTCTTTTAACACCTGTTTGTAAAGTAAGTGGATCTGCATCTAAGTCACCCCATTTACTTAAAGCTAACTCACCAACATCTGTATTATTATTAACATCTTCTATAAATTCAGCAATAGTCTTTTGACCGATAGCAGCTAATGCAAAATCAATCTCAACATCAAAATCTGAATCAGCTACAGGGATTGGTCGTCTTCTTCCGGAAGCATCTGGTTCGCCTAAGCCCATCTTTATACAAGTAATGGATTTCGCCACACCATTTTCGTCCTTGTTTACTCTAACAGGAGCTGTAAGAAACATATATTCTATACCTTCTAATTTCGATTCATGTATTTCGATAGGATTAGCTGGCATTTCTTTCTCTGTTCTTCTATATATTACAACAACTTTCTCTGCTCCGCAACGCATTGCAGTTCTGCAGCAGTCCATAGCTGTATTTCCACCGCCAATTACAGCAACTTTCTTGCCTTTAAAGTCATATTTCTTTCCGGATACTTCCATTTTCTTTAGGAAATCAATTCCTGACACAACATTTGGAGCATCATCGCCTTCACATCCTATTGAAGTTCCTTTTTGCGATCCTATCCCAAGAATAATACTATCATATTTATACTTTAAAGCTTTATAGGATAAGTTATCACCCAACTTTTGGTTGTAATGTATCGTTACACCCATATCGGTGATATTATCAACTTCTCTTTGCAATAGATCATTAGGCAAACGATACTCTGGAATACCATATCTTAACCATCCACCTGCTTTTGGAGCTGCTTCGAAGATATCGCACTGATGTCCTTCTTTCTGTAAGAAGAATGCTGCAGACAATCCTGCCGGTCCCGAACCAACAATTGCTACTCTTTTGCCAGTTGTAGGCTTTATTTTAGGAACAAATTTAGTTGGAGAATCCAAATCCCAGTCCGAAGCAAAACGTTTCATATAATCAATACCAACAGCAGTACCTTCGCCAAGTAAATTTCTTCTACAAGCTACTTCACAAGGACGTACGCAAACTCTACCGCATATTGCAGGCAAAGGATTGGTTTCTTTTATAACCTCAACTGCCTCATTATACATCCCTTTATCAATTAAAGAAATGTATCCTTGTACATCAACACCTGCAGGACATGTTTGCTTGCAAGGTCCCATACAATCAGCATAGTGATTACTTAATAATAACTCAAGTGCAGACTTACGCGATTTAAAGATAGTACCATTATTGGTCTCTATCTTCATCCCATCTGCTATTTTTGTAGAACAAGCAGGCTGTAGACCTCTCATACCTTCTACTTGTACAACACAAACATAACATGATGAATAGGGCTCCAGACGTTCGTCATTACATAGTGTCGGAATTTCTATTCCACTTCGTTTGGCAACGGTTAGTATCGTTTCTCCTTTAGTTCCTTTTACGATTTTACCGTTTAATATGATATTAATTTCGTTCATATTTTCAATAATTTGCTTTAATTATAAAGTAAATGAATTTTAAATTTAGTCGAGTGTTATTGCTTCAAACTTACATCTTGAATAACAGTCTCCACATTTAATACAAAGATCCTGATGGATAAAATGTACTTGTTTTTTCTCTCCTGTAATTGCTTTTACAGGACATTTTACAGCACAAACGGTACATCCGGTACATTTATCAGGCACTATTTCGTAAGTCAGCAACGCTTTACATTTCTTTGCAGGACATTTTTTATGATTTATATGTGCTTCATACTCATCCCTGAAATATTTTAAGGTTGTTAACACAGGATTTGGGGCAGTTTGACCTAATCCACAAAGTGAACCATCTTTAATATTGGTCGATAACTCTAATAAAGTATCAATATCTTCCGGTTTTCCTTTGCCTTCGGTTATTCTCACTAATATTTCGAGCATTCGCTGCGTTCCTATTCTACAAAATGTACATTTTCCGCATGATTCTTTCTTCGTAAAATCCAAAAAGAACTTCGCCATGTCCACCATACAAGTTGTTTCGTCCATTACAACCATACCGCCTGATCCCATGATAGCTCCGGTAGCATTTACTGAATCATAATCAACTATTGTATGAGATAAATATTCAGGAATACAACCGCCTGAAGGACCTCCTAGCTGAACGGCTTTAAACTTTTTACCGTTAGGGATACCTCCACCAAGTTTAAAGATTATATCTTTGATTGTTATACCCATTGGCACTTCAACCAAGCCCGAATTATTTATTTTTCCTGCCAAAGCAAATACTTTAGTACCTTTACTTTTTTCGGTACCATACTTTGCATACTCAGCAGCACCATGAAATACAATCCATGGTATATTAGCAAAAGTCTCTACATTATTTATATTAGTAGGTTTTCTCCACAATCCTGATTCGGCAGGGAAAGGAGGACGCTTGCGAGGCATTCCTCTTTCGCCTTCTATCGAAGCAATTAAAGCAGTCTCTTCACCACAAACAAAAGCACCTGCTCCTTCTTTAATATGTATATCAAAATTAAAACCTTCGATACCTAAAATGTTTTTTCCTAAATATCCTTTATCACGTGCTTGATCTATAGCGATATTTAAACGTTTAATAGCAAGCGGATACTCTGCACGACAATAGATAACGCCATCATTAGCACCTATTGCGTAAGCTCCTATTATCATGCCTTCTAACACAGCATGAGGGTCGCCTTCCAAAAGCGAACGATCCATAAAAGCACCGGGGTCGCCTTCATCTGCATTACAAATTATAAACTTATCTTCAGATTTATTTCCTCTTGCAAATTTCCATTTCAAGCCTGTTGGAAAACCGCCACCACCGCGACCTCTCATACCTGAATCCAACACGCATTTTATTACTTCTTCATAACTAATTTTTTCATTAGCTATTTTTCTAATAGCTTCATAACCTTCCAGAGCTTCATATTCTTCAATAACTTCAGGGTCTATCATACCGCAATGACGCAATGCAATCTTAACCTGATGTTCGAAAAAATAATTATCAGGAGTATCAAACAATTCTGTTCTTACTACATATTCCTTTATAGGTTCTTGTTGCACAATATGTTTGTCAATAATTTCCATAGCACGTTTTTCATCAACATTACCATAGATATATGAACCTGTGCTATCTATAATTTCAACCAAAGGTTCGCGAAAACACATCCCGATACAACTTGTTTTCTTAAGTTCGAAGTTTAGTTTATCAACTTCTTTAAGAGTTTTAATCTTTTGATAGGTTTTGTTAGCCCCGGCAGCAATCCCGCAGCTTCCAAGCCCCACTATTACTTTAATATTTTCCATATAATTGATAGTTCAATTAGTTAAAATTAATTACTTTCTTTTATTTTGATGTTTTTCACAATATTCACCGCTTCTTTTCCCGTAAGGCTACCGTAAGTATCGTCGCCGATCATCATTACCGGAGCCAGGGAACAACAGCCCAAGCATGCTACCGATTCGAGTGTAAACATTCTATCTTCAGTTGTTTCACCATCCAACACGCCCAACGAATCTTGCAAATCTTCCGTTATCTTATTTGCATTTTGCACATGGCAGGCAGTCCCGTGACACACTTTGATGATGTGTTTTCCCACCGGTTTCAGCCTAAACTGTGCATAAAACGTAGCTACACCGTACATTTCGCTCAAACTTAAGCCTGTTTCAGCATTAATTTTAATAAAAGCTTCTCTGGGCACATATCCATAAATATTTTGTGTCCCTTGAAGGATTGGAATTAAATTTCCTTTTTTTCCTCTGAATTTTGAAATTAAAGGATCAATCAAAGTCAGATCAACATTGTCCATGTCGTTAGCTGTCTGTCTATTCGCTATTCTTTCTATTCGCATATATATGAAAATTTAGTTGTGGCTAAATTATAAAAACATTTCATACAAAAGCACATCTTTAAAAG
Organism: Bacteroidota bacterium; assembly: GCA_037134755.1. Taxonomy (GTDB): domain Bacteria; phylum Bacteroidota; class Bacteroidia; order Bacteroidales; family JACABE01; genus JBAXLO01. The sequence goes on from JBAXLO010000062.1 coordinate 13,050, forward strand.
TTTTTTTTAACTTTTTTTAAATAATAAAAGTTAATAAGTTTTTTTACAATTTTCACTATCATTATTTGACATTTTATTTTATTCAAAACTATAATTATTATGTAGATAACAATAATATTGTTTTTAACTTTAAGATTTATCTTTTTTTAGGTATGAATATTTATTTTTATGATGATAATATTTTTTTCTTTTTTATTATTGATGATAAATATAATAATAAAAAAGATTAGGAATAAAAAAACAAGACTCGGATTTAAACCTAACAGGTTTTAAAAACCTGTTAAGTTTAATTTCAATAAGTTAAATGTACAACTGCGTATTATATATATATAAATAAAGTAGAATAAACTTTTAGCATATCATTTTTAGAAAGCCTGTTTCCGGATTGCATGCCTTCTTTTTTACTTTGCACACAACGAATGTGACTTTGTAGGCAACGAATGTGACTTTCGTCGAATGCAATTTTACTTTCGTGACAACGATATAAATATTCAGCCACTTAAACCCAGATTACGCATTAAGATATTAAAATGTCATTACAAATATCAAGATGCCAATTAAATAACCAATATTATTCTCTAATGCTACGCATTAGAAAATAAATGCATTAAATGATTGATTATATTTAAAATATATATCAAATTTATTCTAATGCGTAATTTGGGTTAAATTGATATAACTGCTTAATATAATAATGAAAAAGAAGCTCCTTCTCAGTAAAGTGAAGGAGCTTCTTATAATTATAAACGATGAAATTTTATTTCGCTTTTTGTAGTTCTCTATATATTTTATTCGACTTGCGTCTTTTCAATCTTACTTTCATAGTGTAAGCTATTAAATACATAGCAGGTACAAATACTAATGTTAAGAAGGTTGCAAAGCTCAAACCAAAGATGATAGTCCATGCCAAGGCGCCAAAGAAAGCAACATTATCACCACCAAAATGAATATGTGGATTTAATGTGGTGAATAAAGATACAAAATCAATGTTAAGACCAACAGCTAATGGTATAAGTCCTAAGATAGTTGCCGAAGCAGTTAAGATAACAGGTGTAATCCTAGTCTTACCTGCCTGTACAATAGCATTTCTTGTTTTAAGACCTCTTTCCTTTAATACATCCGTAAACTCAACAAGTAAGATACCATTACGAACAACAATACCTGCCAATGCTACCACTCCCATACCTGTCATAATAAGTGAGAAAGTCATGTGGAAAGCTATAAATCCAAGCAATACTCCGATGATGCTAAAGAATACTTCGCTAAAGATGATGATTGGTTTGCTGATAGAATTAAACTGTGTGATAAGGATAAACATAACCAAGAACATTGCAAGTAACATTGCTTTACCCATAAAGGCACCTGTTTCCTTTTGGTCATCCTGCTCACCTGTAAATGCAATATCAACGCCTTCGGGTTTGTTAAACTTAGGAAGTTTTGATTTGAGTTTTGAAACTATTTCATTAGCATTATACTCAGTCAATACATTTGAAGAAATCGTAATTACTTTCTTAAGGTTTTTACGTTTAATACCTCCATAAGTATTCTGATAATTTATCTTTGCAATTGAAGACAAAGGTATCTGGCGTAATTGTCCTGAATTCATATCACGATAAGTTATTTTAAGATTCATAACCTTGTCGATGTTCTTACGCTGACTTTCTTCGTAACGTATCTGAATAGGATATTGATCTTCTCCTTCTCTATATTTAGATGACTCTTTACCAAAGATAGCATATCTTATTTCCATACCAATTTGACCTGTAGAAACACCTTCGTGATTGGCTCTTTCTCTATCGATATTTACAATAAGTTCAGGTTTGTTATTATCGAAATCTGATTTTAATTGTTCAATACCTTCCACTTTTAATGAATCAGCGAAAGCTTTAAAGTTAGAAGCAGTTGCAATTAATTGATCAAGATTATCACCACTTATTTCAATATTAATAGGCTTACCGGTAGGAGGTCCGTTTCTATTCTGTTCAACAGTAATTTCAGCTCCTGATATGCCCTTTACTACCTCTCTCATCTTATCAAGATAAGGCATTGTTGCTTCACCATTACGTTTGGCAGTTTCTACAAAAGCAACCGTAACTTTACCTAGATGCGAGGCTGAAGTTGTAGTATTAAATCTATCATCCGAAGCACCTACAGCAACATTAGAGATAACAGATTCAACAATTTTGTTTGAATCACCAATAACCTTATAAATCCTGTCTTCAACCATGCGAGTAATAGAATCCGTAACGTTTATATCAGTACCAACCGGCATCTTAATATAAGCATATATATAATTAGGATCGTTAGATGGAAAAAGTACAGCTTTAGGTTTAGCAATACTCATTATAATCATTGTAAAAATAAACAATGCAACTAAACCACCAAGTATCCAGTAAGGACGACGCTTGGCAACAAAATACCTTAAAAGACTTTCGTAACGACGCATTAAAGCAGGGATAAAATGATGCTGGAAATGTAATAGAACATGTCTTCCCCACAATTGATGTCCAACAAATGAAATACCTATAAAGATAGCAAAGTTAGCTAAAAAAGGTAAGTTTATAAAAAAACCATTTACATAATATGCCGTACTTAATGCAATTATATGAATTAAAATACCAAAGCCAACAAAGATTCCTCCTATTGTAAATATCTTCTTTTTACTGAAATTAATTTCTTCATCATCGTGATGCTTCATAAAAGAAACAGCAAACACAGGATTAAAGATATAAGCTACAATCAAAGAAGCAAACAAGGTGATGATAAGCGTAACAGGGATAAAATACATGAACTTACCAATGATACCCGGCCAGAAAGCTAGAGGGAAGAAAGGTGCAAGCGTTGTTAAAGTACCGGAAAGGATAGGCACAAACACCTCGCCCGCCGCATACTTCGCTGACAATTTAATATCCAGAATACCTTTGTTCTCATTAAAAACCCTATGCGTATTCTCAATTACAACTATGGCATCATCAACCACAATACCCAAGGCAAATATGAAGGCAAACATTACCAACATATTCATAGTAAAGCCTATTTCAGGCATCACAATATAAGCAAGTGCCATAGATAAAGGCACCGACAAGCCCACAAACAAGGCATTAGTAAGCCCCATAAAGAACATAAGGATAATGGTTACGAGGATAAAACCAATGATGATTGTATTATTTAAATCAAACAAAGTATTCCTTGTAAATACCGACTGGTCACCAGTAATAGTAAGTTTAAGTTTAGAAGGTAATTTATCCTTCTTCATTTTTTCCATTGTAGCTTTTAACTTATCAGAAGCTTCTAATAAGTTTTCGCCACTCTTCTTTATTATATTTAATGTAATAACATTTTTACGCTCTAATGTTGCATAACTTTCTCTCTCTTTGAACCCATCTCTTATCTCAGCAATATCCTTTAGATAAACTAAAGCACCACTACCCGATTTAAGAATGATATTTCTAAGAGTTTCCATTTCTTTAAACTCACCAACAACCCTTATACTTCTTTCGGTGCCCTGCATCTTAATAGAGCCACCTGAAATAGTTAGGTTTTCTGCAGCTATGGCACGATCAATATCACTTAATGATAGACTTGCTGCTTGCATCTTGTACATATCAAGATTAACCTGGATTTCTCTGTCAAGAGCACCAACAATATCAACACGAGTTATTTCCTTTAGTCCTTCGATACCATCTTTTAAATCATCTGCATACTTCTTAAGTTTATCCAACTCATAGTCGCCCGACATATTTATATACATAATAGGTATTTCGGAGAAGTCTATTTCCATTACAGTAGGTTCTTTTTGTAAGTCGGTAGGCAAATCATTCTTAGATTTATCTACAGCATCCTTCACCTTTTGTTTAGCAAACTGAACATCCACATCCGTATTAAACTCAACAACTATCATAGAGAAATCCTGAATAGAGTTAGAGGTAACTTTCTTAACTCCATTAATAGATTTAATATTCTTCTCGATAGGACGAGTAATCAGATTCTCCATATCAGCCGGAGACGTTCCGGGATAGATGGTGTTTACCATCATAGTAGGGATAACCAGTTCGGGGAACTGTTCTTTTGGTATCGTATTATAATTTATAATACCAAAGATAGAGATGATAACCATAAGTACATATATACTTGTTTTGTTATCAATCGCCCAACTAGTACCGAAAAATTCTTTAAACTTAACTTTCTTCATCTGTTAGATTATTTCCGGTTTAACTTATAGTTTTATTATTTGTCCGTCTTCTAGATTCTGAAAGCCTGTAACAATTACTTTATCACCTGCTTTTAATCCGTCAACAACCTCAGCCAATCCATTATAGTTTTGACCACTTTTTACAACTCTTTTCTTTGCTACCACATCTTTACCATTAGATTCCTGAACATACACGTATTCTCCTTTGGTGTCTTTTTGAATAACACTTACAGGAAGCACAAAAGCATTAGCACTCTTATAATCATTAATCTTAACAACAGCAATCATATTAGCTCTAAACTCCATTTTGCCCGGGCTTAATCTTGATTCTATCGTAAAGGTTCTATTGGTAGGATTAATATATTTACTTGTAAAAGTAATATTAGATTCAATATCATTGTTAAAATCCGGGAAACGGATATATACTTTATCACCTTTTTTAACCCTTGGAGAATAAGCTTCGGCAACATCAGCAGTTACTTTAACAACACTGAAATTAACCAAACGGAAAGCTGGAAGAACTCCCGGAATAGCAACCTGACCAACTTTAACCAACACCTCTTCGATACTACCATTAATAGGTGCAGTTATTTTAGTCATATCCATTTGTTCGTTTAAAGTCTTCATCTTTTTTTCCAAAGCTTCTTTATTATTCTTTGCAGAAAGATATTGTACTTCCGAACCAATCTTTTTATCCCAAAGATTCTTCTGTTTATTGTACATTACAACTGCAAAGTTTAATTGTGTCTGAACTTCGTCAATTGACTGGCGTAATACCGCATCATCAATCTGTGCAAGTATTTGTCCGGCCTTAACGATGTCGCCTTCTTTTACAAAAACTTTAGTAATAGAACCTGACATTTTAGGAGCTACAGCTACATTGTCTTCTCCATCAATCTTGCCTTGTACTTCTATAAAGTGATTAAATTCTTGCGCTTTAACTTCGGCAACTCCAACAATAGCTATCTTTTGAGTAGTACTATCAGTCCCTTCTTTTGCAATTTCTTCTTGCAATTTAGTTATTTGTTCGGTTAGTTTATCACGTTGAGTTTTTAACTTCTCAAGTTGAGCTTTTTTGTCACCACTTTTGCAGGCAACTATCGTAAATAAAATACTTATTATGATTATTAGCTTTTTCATGCTGTGTATATTTTTATTGTTTGTTATTTTAATAATTTTTCGAGCTTAGTATATGATGTTGACATTTCCATTATTGCGGTATAATAATTAGTTTGTGCTTGCAGATATTGATTTTGTGCTTGCGCAAGTTCCAAACTTGTTATTAATCCCTCTTTATATTTAATTAATGATCTTGAATAAATTTTATAAGCCAAATCTCTTGCTTGTTTATTAGTTTGATATTTATTCATAGATGTTATAAACGAAGAACGGGCATCCGAGAATTGTGTCTGCAAACCCATTGATAATTGCGATTTACCATTCCTAAGCTTTTCCAAACCTAAATTAGCCTGGCTTACTCTTGCCAGTTTCTGTCCGCTACCGAAGATAGGAATGTTTACACTTAAACCTACTACATTAGGAGGTGTGAATGAAAACGAATTAGTATTAAAGTTTTCCTGATGATTATAATATGCTGCAACGTCAGGGAGGAAAGTTGATTTCTGAAGTTTTACATTTAGTTCAGCCATCTTTTCCTGTATTTCCAGCAAACGATAATCAACTTGTTTGTTTACATCCAGATTCTTTTGTACCAAAACCTCTGAATTTAATTGTCCTATTAACTGATCAGTATTATCTTTTAATTCGATAGGATTCTTCAGCTCCATCCCCATCTGAAACTTTAAAAGATTCATAGCAACTTCGCATTGCCTGTCAATCATTTCTTTTGTATTCTGAATATTTGTCAGCGTTAATTGCATCTGGTCAACATCTGTTTCTTCCATCAAACCTTCTTTTTGTATCTCTGAGATTTCTTTTAAGATATTTCCTGTAGTTTGATAAATGCTATCGATTACATGTTTATTTTCCTGTGCTATCACACATATAAAATAAGCATTGGTAACCGACTCTATTAAATCATTTTCAGATTTGGTTATACTGATTTCCGAGAAAGCTTTAAATGTTTTAGACGTTTGTAAACCTACTATATAAGAACCGCTAAACAATAGCTGGCTTACGGTAATATCTAGCGTAAGACCCCATTTCATATCAGCGTCACTAACTGTTGTTGTAGGCCCCGGGTCTGTAATATGACCTAAAGCCTGGTTAGTGGGATTGTTTTTACTTAATTGTTGGTCGGCATAATACATCCACAAACCCAAAGAATTCAAACTAGAGAATTCTTTAATTTTATCGGGTAATGCAAGCATGTACGAACCGGCTACTTTGCCATTAATTTGCGGTAATCCAAATGCAGTTGTTTCCCAAATCTTTTTCTTGGCCGATTCAAGATCGATGTTAGCGTTCTTGATTAGCGGACTGTTTTTGAGTGCGTAATCCTGCGCTTGTTTTAGTGAGAGCTGCGTTGTGCTGTTTTGCTGAGCATGCAAACCTTGGGTTAGCATCACAGCAAGTGACAGTGATAGTGTAAGCGATTTTATTATATTCATAAACTCATTGTTTATATTAAAACTTCGTTTTTAATCTTATTTTCATAATATTTAATTCCTTTAGCACTTGCTATTCCTCTTATATGGTATGTAAATAGTTCTTTAAAGAATTTTTCTTTATCAAATGAACTACTATAAGCCTTACCTTCAAAAATGGCATCATCCATACGGGCTACATATATTGTTGATATTATTTCAGCATCCATATCATTACGATACAAGCCTTCGCTTACACCTTTTTCGATATTTGCTTTTATACTATCAAATATATGTCCACGCTGATCATCTACCAATTCCTTCATCAGTTCAGGATAATACTTCCGTAGATCATACAACATAACCGGATTAATGTCCTTCATCATTTCAATTAAGTACTTACTAACATTAAGCAGTGTATCAATAGCATTTAATTTTTGGCTATTAACTTCGTCAAACTTTTCATCACGTTTACAGTTGTGTTGATTTAGTATTTTCTTTATTAATTCAGCTTTATCGCAGAAAAAACTATATAAAGTTTTTTTAGACACGCCCAATTGTTGAGCAATATCATCCATAGAAACGCTCTTAATACCGTATTTCTTAAATAAATCACCGGCTTTTTCTAATATATAAATTTCACGTTCTTCCATGCTGCAAAATTACAGAAAATATTTTAAATAAAAACTATTTTCGTATTAAAAGTTTCCAAAGTGTTATGAGTTTATTCTGTTTCCTTCTTATTTCGGTGCAAAAGTAGGAGTTATGAATTATGTGTATTAGAAAAAATCGGTAAATAGCAGAAAATATTCGGCAAATGAATGTAAAAGATTTGGCGAATTAGTGATTTGGTGATTTATTGATTTAATGATTTAGTGATTTTTTATAAAGAAGAAAAAAACCTGCCAAATTAATGATGAGAGTGTTCAAACATGTTTCTATCCTATTTGAAATTTTAGGATCGTCCAGAAACATGTTGCTATCCTATTTGAAATTTTAGGATCGCCCAGAAACATGTTTCTATCCCATTTGAGATTTTAGGATCGTCCGGAAACATGTTGCTATCCTATTTGAAATTTTAGGATCGTCCAGAAACATGTTGCTATCCCATTTGAAATTTTAGGATCGTCCGGAAACATGTTGCTATCCTATTTGAAATTTTAGGATCGTCCAGAAACATGTTGCTATCCCATTTGAAATTTTAGGATCGTCCGGAAACATGTTGCTATCCTATTTGAAATTTTAGGATCGTCCAGAAACATGTTGCTATCCCATTTGAAATTTTAGGATCGTCCGGAAACATGTTGCTATCCTATTTGAAATTGTAGGATCGTCCAGAAACTTGTTTCTATCCTATTTGAAATTTTAGGATCGTCCAGAAACATGTTTCTATCCCATTTGAGATTTTAGGATCGCCCAGAAACTTGTTTCTATCCCAT
>JBAXLO010000063.1:0-21081 GCA_037134755.1 Bacteroidota bacterium
GCTGGTTTATCCTTTTTTATTGTCTCCAATAAATTCTCATAACATATCGGACATAACTACACTATTGTGGAGGGGCTTTATTTCTTCTCCATTCAAAACTTAACCAGTAAAAAGTTTACAATTGCAAGCGGTGCTAACATTGCTTTTAATGGCGATCCTTACAATGCAACTGTAAAGATGAAAGCCGTTTACAACCTTAAGGCTTCTTTGTATCCGGTAATGCTTGCCATCGGTAGCACTGATAAAAAGAAAGTTGCGGTGCAGAGCATCATTAGTATTGATGGTAAGTTGGCTAACCCAAATATTGATTTTGATATCAATTTGCCTAATACTGATCAAGAGATTCGGGATCAGTTCTTTACTTTGGTTGACAAAAATGATAAGAATCAGATGAATCAGCAGACGTTTTCGTTGTTGGTTGTTAATAGTTTTATTTCAAAAGACAGGACTACCTATAGCGCCTCTGTGGGTAGCAGCGTCGGCAATTCATCTGCGGAGATGATCTCTAACCAAATTAGTAATTGGCTTTCGCAGATCAATAAAGATTTTGACATTAACATAAATTATCGTCCAACAGACCAGTTGACTAATCAGGAACTGCAAGTTATGTTATCGACTCAGATACTTAACGACAGGATTTCGTTAAATGGTAATGCAGTAGTGGGGGGGTCAATTAAAGATCAGGCAAATGGAAGCGCTCAATCGACTACCCAAAATGCAAATAATTTTATTGGTGATGTTAATGCTGAGGTAAAATTAACGGAAGATGGTCGTTTTAAGCTTAAAGTGTTTAACAGATCTAACCAATATGATTTATTAAACAATTATTCGCCTTACACACAGGGTATAGGTATTATGTATCGTCGCGAATTTGATAATATCAGAGAGATATTCAAGAATCCTATCAAATAAGTTCTTCTCTATTTAGTTTCTTTAAACAAACGATTAATAATTTACTTTTTATTGTTAATAATAGGTAGATAACGTAAGTAATTTATGTTATTTGTTGATGGCGAATTGCATTTTAATTAATGAATGTTGTATTTATATGAAGAAAATGTGCATTAATAGGAAAGATATTTGCTAATATTTGAATGGATGTGGTAGCTATTAAAGTGATATTTATATTTATAGCATTGAGGATTCCTTTGTAGAAAAGAAAATGGTATTTCTGTTTTTGTGAATTGTATTTATGTGACGGAGGAAGACGTTTGTGCAACGAAAATTGTATTTACAGCTTTATGTCTCCATTTTTTTTACAACCCCAACTCCTTGAAAAGGGGCTGTAAATGAAATTATTGATTAAAAACAGTTAATAAAAGTAATATATAATAAAGTGCTATAATTATAGAGGTTTGCTATGACAAATTGTTTTTTTGTTTATTATTGAATTAATTTATTATTTAAACTATTCTGCTTTGTAAATTTTCTTTTTAATCCAAACCGGTTTCTCATTTGGTTTAATTGCTAGGATATCAATTGGTCCTCCAACAGTTTTTTCTTTTTGTTGAAATCTCATGGTTTCTATCGTTGTTCTAATCGCGTAAAGCGCAAAATCAATAGCATCCTGTAAAGTAAAGAAATTCCAGGGGATAGGTATTGCAGGTAAATCAACCCAATTGCCATTTCTAAAGATCTTAATGTTTTGGATAATTCTTAATAATACTTCCACTTCTCCCCCCCAGTTAGCACCATAATCAATTTTATTATTAGGAACATTAACTCTGGTAGTGATAGCATTGTGGATATCGAGATGGTAAACGTGCTGAACAGAGATACCATTCTCGAATTTATATCCTGCAGTATAGAAATTGATCTTAGGCATGTTAAATCTTTCGCCAAAAAAGTCATGTAATAGCATTGGTATCTGATCAATCTCGGTATTATCATTTATCTTTTCTTCGATAAACTGATTGATAAAACCCGAAATAGGAATACCATTGACATCTGCTGCTCCAAATACTCCTAAACCAAATTTATCTTTTAATACAAAAACCTTATTATTAGAGTCTGACGCCGTGATTGAATGAGTTGTTATATCAGCACCCAGTTGGCTCGACCAATTGAGAGTTAATCGGCTATCACCTGCAATTATGATGCCTTCGGGTACATAAAGTGTTAATAGTAATGACATATTGTTTATTTATAATTTTCAACAAACTTAATAAAAACTTTTTAATCTAAACCATTAGTAATAACAAAATATTATTATTAATGATAAACCACAGTAAATAAGCCTTAAAATCATTTCGACGATCAACATTGCTATTTCGATAATTAACATTTCCAATTCGATAATTAATATTGTCATTTCGATGATTAATTTGCCATTTCGATGATCAAAATTGCCATCTCGATGATCAAAAATGCCATTTCGATGATCAACATTGCCATTTCGATGATGCCTTAAGTGCACATAAGGTATCATCGAAATGTCATTACAAATCATTAAAAGTCAATCTTATTTTAATGATATTATTTATCTTTTAATGAATAACAGATATGATTACAATCAAATAAATAAATTTTGAAAAAAAAGTCCTTATTAAAATAAAATAATACATCGATTTCTTTTTTATGAAGGCTAAATTTATAAAATTATTGTTTTTTCTTTTGGTATGATAAAAGAAAATTATACCAATAAACATAAAACAAAAGAGACTGCCAAATAAATGACAGTCTCTTGTATTATAACTCAAGGCACTCCAAGTACTCAAGGCACTCTAAGTACTTCTTCTTACTTACTCTTGTCAGGATAAGGAGGAACCGGAGGAATAATAGGAGGATTGTTCTTAAGTTCATCAAGCACAACTTCAATAGCTTTGTTAAGCTGTTCGTCTTCTCCAATATATTCTTTAGCAGGATCATTATCAACCCTAATATCAGGATCAACACCACGACCTTCAATTACAAATTCTTTTCCATCTTTATCATAATGAGCAAATTCAGGCTTGGTTAAAGTGCCGCCATCAATAAAAGGCAAAGAACCTCTGATGCCAACAACACCTCCCCAGGTACGCAAACCTATTGCTTTACCGATCTTTAAAGCCTTAAATTGATAAGGGAACAAATCGCCATCAGAAGCTGAATACTGGTCAATCAAAATTACTTTAGGACCCACTTGAAAGTCCTGACGAGCAGGCTCGGGAGCAGTATTACGACTAACACTCATCAAAACTAATTCGCGATGCAATCTTTCGATAATCATAGGAGACACATTGCCACCACCATTGCCACGATCATCAATAATTAAAGCTTTTTTACTTAATTGAGGATAAAAATGCTTTACAAATTCATTTAAGCCTTCAACACCCATGTCTGGGATATGTATGTAACCTACCTGTCCGTTAGTAGCTTTGTTAACTTTATCAATATTATTCTGCACCCAGTTGTAGTAATATAAACCTTCTTCATTAGCTGTAGGGATAACTATTTCCTTATGGCTTCCACTTTCGTTGGCCGAAGAGTTAATAGTAAGCTCAACTTGTTTGCCGGCAGTATTTACCAAAGCTTCATAAATATCATTCATGTCTTTGGTAGTTTTACCATTAACAGCAATAATATAATCACCTTCTTTAACATTAACACCAAGTTCGGTTAATGGCGAACGCGCATTATCATCCCAATTCTCACCCTTTAATATCTTGTCAATCTTATAATAACCGGAAGCATCCCTGCTTATCTTGCCACCAAGCAAACCTGTTTTGATACGAGGAGCATCCTTCTTATCGCCACCACCTACATAAGCATGACCAATATTTAATTCTCCAATCATCTCACCAATAAGATAGTTAAGGTCGTTACGATTGTTTACAAAAGGCAATAAAACAGCATACTTATCATGCATAGCTTTCCAGTTTACACCATGCATATTCTTATCATAAAAGAAATATTCCATCTGACGCCAAGCTTCGTTATATATCTGACTCCATTCGGCTTTAAGGTCAACTATAACTTTCATGTTTGATAAGTCTACATTATCTTTAGTATCAATTCTGCCTCTGGGCAAATCAATAATACTGTAACTACCACCGGTCATAATCAACATCTTCTTTAAATCAGCAGATATTTCATAACCATTAACATCACCAATATTAGTTTCTTTTTGATCCTTTAAATTATAAGTATATAATGACGTGCGGTGATCGCCTCTAGAGCGTCTTTGATAATAAACAGTTCCATCAATACAATTGATATTCCAGTAACTGGAAGCATCGCCCGGCAAAGCAACTATTCTTTCAATAATGCCATCAATATCAACCTTTATTGTCTTGTCAGCTTTTGCATCTTTATCATCTTTTTTGTCATCTTTCTTTTTAGTATCCTCTTTTTTATCATCTGAAGTCTTTATACTTACTTCATCGTTAACTGGTTCAAAAGGAGACTTGGTAGCTTTAGCCAAAGTAACAAAATATATTTTGCTCATATCCACATAAGCATGATTCCACTCCGTCCAGCTATAGATTGGATTAAAATCACGATTAGATGTAAAGAACAAATACTTACCATCGTTGCTGAAAACAGGGCTGCTGCAATCATACCAACCATCAGTAACAGGATATTTATTTTTAGAAGCTAATTCATAAAGATAAACCTTTGATTGTGTACTTCTATCAGGCCTAACAAAAGTAATCCATTTACTATCCGGAGCCCAATCGAATTCATTAAACTCACCATCAGTGGAAATATCAACTTGAGTTACATTTTTTGTATCAATATCAACATATTGTAAACGCAACATCTTATCACTCCAAAGGATCTTCTTACTATCAGGAGACCAGATAATAGAATACTTATAAGTATCAACATTCTTTGTAATCTGAATAGCCTTCAGACTGCCATCCTGAGCGGTGATATATATTTCATCCTCACCGGTTGCATCCGAAACGTAAGCAATATATTTGCCATCAGGCGACCATGCAACATTACGTTCGTGAACTCCTGAAGTTTGAGTTATGTTTTTAGTAATACCTGTCTTCGCAGGAACAGTCCAAACATCACCTCTGGCTCCGAAAGCTATACGTTTGCCATCAGGCGCTAATGAATGAGAATTAATAAAACGGGAAGCATCTTTCATTTGAGTGCGTCCTGTAACAAAATCCTCAGCAATACGGATATTAACCTTGTTATATTTCTCGGTAGTAAAATCAAAAACGTATAGATAACCGCTATTTTCAAATATAATAGCATCATCACCCATAGATGGGAATTTGATATCATAATCATTGAAGGTTGTAAGTTTACGAGTCTGTTTTGAAGTAGTATTGTAAACAAATAAATTCATAGTACGATCACGGTCAGATAGAAAATAGATATTATCATCATGCCACATAGGCTGAATGTCCTGAGCATTATTGTTGGTAATATTCTCAATCTTCTTAGTTTTGAAATCATATATCCAGATATCATCTGCCATACCACCTTTATAATATTTCCATGTACGGAATTCCCTGAACACACGGTTGTAAGCAAGCTTACTCTTGTCGGGAGAATAGCTACAGAAACCTCCAACAGGCAAAGGCAATTCTTCAGACAAGCCTCCATTTGTTTTAGCAACAAACAACTGTCCTTTAAAATCATTAAAGCTTTGCTTACGCGAACGGTACACAATACTATTGTTATCACGCCAGTTCATAACAATATTGTTAGGCCCCATACGGTCAGAGATATCATCTCTGCCAAGAGTGGCAGTATATGTTAGTCTCTTTGGAATTCCCCCTTCAGCAGGCATCAGATAAACTTCAGTATTACCGTCATATTGAGCGGTAAAAGCTATTTGTTTGCCATCAGGAGAGAACTTTGAAAACATCTCATAGCCTCCGTCGTTGGTAAGTTTACGTGCTAATCCACCTGTGCGATCAACTGTGTACAAGTCGCCGGCATAGCTAAACACAATCTTGTTCCCATGAATAGTTGGGAAACGCATTAGTCTGGCTTCATCCTGAGCAGAAATCCGGATGGCGACAGCTAATAATAAGATAATTGATAAAATAATTTTTTTCATTGATATACTTTTAATTGATATGTTTACATGTTTTGAAATAATCTACAATTTTACAACAAATATTCTGAATAGAATCATTTATTAAGATTAATTAAGTTTTTAATCATCGGAACAATATTTCTACAACTTTGTTATTTAGTATGTATTTATTAAAATAATGAACAGTTTCAAATTATTTAACATGATGTTAGACGATCATCTTATAATGGAAGTTACAAATTGTTTATATCTTTAATAAAATATAAATAGTTAGTTTGCAACACTACTAAAATACTAATATTATATTATAATACAGAGATTATGCTCAAAACAGATAGAGAATTTAAACTGACAGTAATCAATTTAAATACAGAGCTTAATTCGTCTGTAATTACCTTATCCCTATTCACTTTACTACGCAATTCTATTCAAAGAAAAGTTCATCTTATAAATGCTTATTTCAATAATGGATTTATTAAAGATGATGCTGATAATATGACCTGCTCTGTTATTCATTTCAATATCCCATATTTAAATAAGATTAAATGCTCTTATTGTGGCAGATGCATTACTTATTGTAGTAAAGGAGCTCGTGATTTGATAAGAGAAATTCCTAGTGTTACTGTTGATAAACATAAGTGTCAAGGTTGTTTGAAATGTGCCAGAAGCTGTACTGTTAACGCAATTACTACTCAGGAAATTGAAGTTGGGTCTGTTTTTAAAACAGTGATTGATAATGGTTCCTCTATTCAATCAGGTACTCACAAATTTGGTGAGAATTATGATGTGCATATATTTAAGGAAATGAATTCTGGGGTTGATGAATTGGAATCTATTATTTATGAAGTGCCTTATCAATCAGCATCTATAAGTCGCAAAGCTATTACTTATTCTGATGTAATTTTTGTTACGCTGCCTCATTATTCTAATCTTGATGATGAAATGTTAGCTATTTTATATTTTATTCATAAACTTAATAAGAAGATTATCTTGTTGAAAAAGACGAATACAGATAATTCTTTTAAGATACCAGATTTCATGCACAATGCTGAAATACTATATTATAACGAGCTCCTTACTCCCAAAGATGAAGAAAATTTGAATAAAAGTTTTACTAAAATATTAAATAAACCTTTATCAACAAAAGTAAAAGAAGTTAAAAATATCAGCACCGATTAGATTTTATTTTACCTTTGCACTCATGAAAGATTTGCTAAGGGTTTTTAAATATATCAGGTCGTACTGGGGTTATGCAGGGCTTAACATTCTGTGCAACTTATTCTATATCTGTTTCTCATTCTTCTCTTTAACTTTGGTTATTCCTTTTCTTTCAATCTTATTTG
Organism: Bacteroidota bacterium; assembly: GCA_037134755.1. Classification (GTDB taxonomy): domain Bacteria; phylum Bacteroidota; class Bacteroidia; order Bacteroidales; family JACABE01; genus JBAXLO01. Next base: position 7,327 of record JBAXLO010000063.1, read on the forward strand.
GATTGGTAAAACCAATTACAGTTGCCCCAGTTTTATCATTCAATACTACATCAATAATTAATTATTTTTATTACACAGTAGGTGTATTCATGAAAGTTAGGGGCCCTATCTATGCATTGATATTTGTTTCGGTTTTATTTGTTGTATTTTCCTTGCTAAAGAATACGTTCAGGTATCTTGGAATGTTCTTTTTAGCTCCAATTCGCAATGGTATTATTCGCGATTTAAGAAACGACATTTATCATCGCCTGCTCATACTTCCACTATCCTATTATAGCGAACAACGAAAAGGTGACATTATGTCGCGTATAACATCCGATCTTAATGAGATTGAATGGTCAGTTGTAAGTGTTTTACAGATGATTATTAAGGATCCAATCAACGTAATAGTATATCTTTTTATCTTAATTTTTATAAGTCCTAAGTTAATGCTTATCTCTTTGATAACCTTTCCAATATCTGGTTTTATTATAACAAAAATTGGGAAGAGTTTAAAAAGAAATTCAGAGAAAGGACAGCGACAGTTAGGTGTATTAGTATCAGTTATTGAAGAATCTTTAACTGGATTAAGGATTATAAAAGCATTTAATGTTATAGATTTTGCCCATGAGAAATTTAAGAAGTTCAACAACATTCTTTTCAAGATAATGGTTAAGATATATCGTAGACGTGACCTTGCTGCACCATTAACTGAAACGCTTGCAGTAATTGCTTTGGTGGCTATAATTTTCTTTGGTGGCAATCTAGTGTTAACTAAGAAGCTATCGCCTGAATCAATGATTCTTTTTATACTTATTTTCTCGCAAATGATTCCTCCCGCACAGTCCACTATTAATGCGTATTATAATTTGCAACGTGGGATGACAGCTGCTCGAAGAGTCAATGAGATAATGGATGCTCAGGAAGTTATTATCGAAAAAGAGAATGCAGTTTCTATTAAAGATTTTAACAAAGAAATAGAATATCGCAATGTAAGTTTTAATTATATTATTGATGATGCTACAAAACAGCATTTTGAGGTGCTTAAGAATCTAAATCTCACTATCCCTAAAGGTAAAATAATTGCAGTTGTCGGTCCTTCGGGAGCTGGTAAGTCAACTTTGGTTGATCTGTTGCCTCGTTTTTACGACTGTATTTCTGGTGAGATATTCATTGATAATATTCCTATTAAAGATTTAGTTATCTCGGATGTTAGAGCCTTGATTGGAATAGTTTCGCAGGACACTATTTTATTTAATGATACGGTTTTCAACAACATCTCTTTTGGTATGACAAATATTAAGGAGGAAGATGTGATAGCTGCTGCTAAAGTTGCTAATGCACATGAGTTTATAATTAAAATGGAGAAAGCTTATCATTCCAATATAGGGGATAGGGGGGCCAATCTGTCAGGTGGTCAACGTCAGAGGATTAGTATTGCTAGAGCTGTATTAAAAAATCCACCTGTTATGATTCTTGATGAAGCTACATCTGCCCTCGATACTGAATCCGAAAGATATGTGCAGGAAGCTCTCACTAATCTTATGAAGAACAGAACTTCTATTGTAATTGCGCATCGTTTATCTACTATACAACATGCCGATGAAATTATAGTTATGAATAAAGGCGAAATCGTTGAGAGAGGTAATCATAATGAGCTGTTTAATCAAAATGGACTTTACACGCGTCTAGTAAACCTTCAATCATTCAAATAATTAGAAAACATCATAATAATAAGAAATTAAATGATTGAATTATACGATAAATCTCCAGAATTATACGATACATGGGATGAATTATACGATACATCCAATAAATTACATGAGACATCGCCTGTTTTGTACGATACTTGGACCGAATTATACGATACATCTAATAAATTACAAGAGACATCTTCTTTTTTACATAATACATTGATTAAATTACCCGATACATCACTTGTTTTACCCGATATTTCCCCTGTTTTACCCGATACATACCTTGAATTACCCGATACATCGCCTGAAAACCAGATAATGTAGTATATTAATAAGATAAGCCATGTTTAGGTTTTCAAAATGCCTTTAACAAGAAAATAAATTTCGCAATTTATAATATGTTTAGTCTTGATTATCATAAATAATACATACTTTTGTTGATTATTTTCAATTTATCAATTAGCTCTTAAAATAAATATTTTAAAAACATGAAGAAGAATTTAAATCTAAAAATTATTTTTATAGCAGTAGTCGGTTTGTGCATCTTTTCTTTTATTGTCACCAAGTCAAATGTGGCTTCCTTCACTCACGATGAGAGCTTGACATACAATCGTTATGTACATCAATCTTATTGGGAAATAATTTCGCATAAAGAATCCTATACTAACAATCATCTGTTAAACACTTTCTTAATGAAAGTTTCCGAACAATTATTCGGTTCTTCTGAATTAGCTTTAAGACTCCCCAATCTTTTATTACTTATCGTTCTGTTTATCTACACCTTCCTATTGTTTAAAAAGAATAATACAATTATTTGTATTGTTTTTTGGATCTTGATGTTCACAAATTTAGGTTTTATCAATTTCTTTGGGTTAGCTAGAGGTTACGGACTGTCTATTGGCTTTATGGTTATGAGTATCTATCATTTAATTGCTTCTTTTAATCAAAATAAAACAAAAAATCTGATACTTTTCAACATTGCTGCTTTTCTTTCTATCGTAAGTAGCTTTACCTTGCTCGATTACTATGTTGCCGCATTGTTTGTGTATGCTCTTATTTATTTTATTGAAAATGTTATTATTGAAAAGAATAAGTTAGCCTTTTTAAAATCAAATAAAGTCAATTTAATTATTTTTCCTATCCTCTTTATCATACTTTATGAACCTGTTAGAAAAGTAATTAAATTCAATAACTTCGATTTTGGTGGCAAAGATGGTTTTATTCATGATACATTGTCAGCATTTATTTCTAATTGTATTAATAATGTTCACTTTAATGATATTCAGGTAAATATTCTTCATATTGTTTTCCTTATGCCTATTTTTATTTCATTAATTATTTTAATAGTTAATGTTTTTAAAAGTAATAAAGACTTTTGGTACAACAACAGACCTTTGTATATCATTAACTTATTGCTTATTTTTATTAGTTTAGGCACAATATTGCAGCATCACCTATTCAAAACTGATTATGTTGTTGGAAGATTCTCATTATTTTTATTACCATTATTTGTTCTAAACCTAGGATTTTTAATGGAATACTCATTAAAAATTATAAAGATTCAAAAATATATATATGCTTTTTCTATTATTTTGTTAGTTTTGTCATCTTATAATATATGTAGAACTGCTAATTTATATAGCTGTGCTGAATGGGATTATGATCGAGAAACAAAGAATTTGGTTAAAGATTTAATTAAGATGCACGATGAAGGCAAACTCAAACAGAATGATGTTAAGATAGGTATTGATTGGGTTTTCGAGCCAACTATAAATTTCTATCGCCAAACACTACATATCAACTGGTTATTAACTGTAGATAGAAACAGATTGCACTACACTGATGATTATTACTATGTTTTTAATGAAACTGTCGCTAATATAAAGCCTAACACCTACACTATCATACATTCTTATGATAAAAGTTCCACAGTATTTTTGAAAAATAATAAATAATATATTAATAATGATTTATTAACATATGCTATTGTAATTTATAGTACTTTTGTTGGTGAATTAGTAATTCTAAATAACATGAAATTTTCAATCACTAAAATACTTATAAGTCTTTGTTTTTGTTTGTTTTTAATGAATAATATACAGGGACAACCCGTAGTTGATGCAAAAGCTAATAAAGTTCTTTTGCCTAATGGCTGGACTTTGACTCCTGCCGGTAAAAGTCTTCCCTTAGGAGACTTACCTTTGAATATTGCTGTTTCAAGCTCTAAAAAGCTTATGGCAGTTACTAATAATGGTCAGAGTGATCAGAGTATATATCTGATTGATGTTGCCAAACAGAAAGTTATTGATACAATTATAATTAACATGTCGTGGCTTGGGCTTAAGTTCAGTCATAATGATAAGTATCTATATGCTTCCGGTGGAAATTTAAACTGGATTTTCAGGTACGAAATTAAAGCTAATAAACTCATAGTTAATGATACCTTTAAACTTGGACAACCTTGGAAAGATAAAATATCTCCTGCCGGTCTGGATGTTGATGATAAAAGAGAAATTATGTATGTTGTCACAAAAGAAGATAACTCTCTGTATGTTGTTGACTTAAAAACTAAGAATATTCTTAATAAAATCCCTGTTGGGGATGTAGCTTATACCTGTATTTTATCACCTGATAATAAGTGGCTTTATGTTAGTTGTTGGGGATGCCGAAAGGTTAAGATATACGACACTAAATTGCAGGCTTTTGTTGGTTCTGTTTTGGTTGGCGATCACCCTAACGACATGTGTATTAACAAAAAAGGCACTTATCTTTATGTTGCTAATGCTAATGATAATACAGTTTCGGTTATCGATCTTATTAAAAGGAAGAATATCGAAACATTAAATGCTGCTTTATATCCTGATGCTCCAAGTGGCTCAACCACTAATAGTGTAGCCCTTAGCGAAGACGAACAGACCTTATATATTGCTAATGCCGATAACAATTGTCTAGCTGTTTTTAATGTTATCAAACCAGGTTCAAGTAAGAGCAAAGGATTTATTCCAACAGGCTGGTATCCAACTTGCGTAAGGGTAATTAATAAGAAGATTTACGTAGCCAATGGCAAAGGTTTCTCATCCTATGCAAATCCTTATGGCCCAAATCCTATCAATAAGAAGAACAAGGTAATATATCAAGGTTATGATAATTCTGCTTCTGAAAAATCTCAATACATTGGAGGTCTATTTTGGGGGACTTTAAGTATCATTAATACTCCTGATATCAATCAACAAAGTCTTTATTCGCAACAGGTTTATAAAAACACTCCTTATCATAAAGAAAAAGAAACACAAGCAGAAGGAATGGAGGGGAATCCTATTCCTAAGAGAGTTGGAGATAGTTCGCCTATCAAACATGTGTTTTATATTATAAAAGAAAATCGTACTTATGATCAGATACTGGGTGATATGCCTGCCGGAAATGGTGATACTAATCTTGTTTTGTTTGGCGAAAAATATACTCCAAATGAACATGCTATTGCTCGTGAATTTGTGTTGTTGGATAACTTTTATGTAAATGGAGAGGTAAGTGCCGACGGGCATAATTGGAGTATGGGTGCTTATGCAACTGATTATTTAGAAAAGACTTGGCCATCAAGTTATGGGGGCAGAGGTGGTACTTATGATGCCGAAGGTGGTCGTGAGATTGCTAATAATAAGAATGGATTTTTATGGGATTTCTGTAAACGATTTGGTGTAACTTATCGTACTTATGGTGAGTTTGCTGATAATTATAAGGCTAATATCCCTGTTTTGGAAGGTCATATATGTCCTTATTTTACTAGTTGGGATCAATCAGTTAGAGATACTGTAAGGTTTAATCAATGGAAACGTGAATTTGATTCTTTGCTTAGCGCGAATAGTGTCCCTCAATTAAATACCCTACGTTTTATTAACGATCATACGGTCGGATTGTCCAAAGGTGGGAATACTCCTTTTGCAGATGTTGCCGATAATGATCTTGCAGTTGGTTTATTTGTTGAATATTTAAGCAAGAGTAAGATATGGGACGAAAGTGCTATCTTTATTGTGGAAGATGATGCTCAAAACGGACCTGATCATGTGGATGCCCACAGAAGTACAGCTTATGTTGCCGGAGGCTTTGTAAAACGTGGCTTTGTTGATCATACTATGTATTCCACTTCATCAGCATTGAGGACTATGGAGTTGATTTTAGGATTGCCTCCAATGAGTCAGTATGATGCTGGTGCAGTGCCAATGTGGAGGTGTTTTGAAGATACTTTAAATCATGCTAAATTTACTTCGCATAAAGCTAATGTTGATCTTAATGAAAAGAATACTACTATAAGTAAATGGTCGAAGATGAGCGATTCTTTTGATTTTACTAAAGAAGATATGGCTCCCGATCAGCAATTAAACGAAGTATTATGGGCGGCCGTTAAAGGAGAAAATGCTTTGAGCCCTTCGCCTGTACATGCGGCTTTTATAAAGGTAAATGAAGAGGAAGACGACGACTAAGAAAAAAAATAAATACTTTAAGTACTTGAAATACTTACAGTACTTGAAGTTGGTAATACAATAAATAGTTTAAAAAGCTCTGCTTAATAATAAAGCAGAGCTTCTTCTTTTATTTTTATGAAAGAAAATTATTTTATTCCATTAATGAATTATTAATTGTACCTTTACCGAATCTTATTTGTGTCTGAATTTTATACAAATACATACCTGTTGTCGTCATCTGGAGGACAATATAGAATTTAGCCATCGACCGGATAACATTTTGCAGCGAATATTAAATTAAAAATCGAGCTTAATTATATTTGAAGGCATTAAAGTTATATATGATGACAAATAAAAAACACAATTATGGCATCAAATGAATTAGAGGCAAATTTACATTGTAATTCGCAGGACACTTTCGAAGTAAGTACTTTAGGACATCATTTATTAACTGAAGGAGCTTATGCTAATGCAGAAGATTTTCCTGATATTAAGATTTCTAGCGAGGTATTTGAAGATGATCTTAATCTTTTGGATAAACTTGAGGCTGAGACAAAGGATAGTCACAAAGCTGTTCCTTTGCGTGATAGTCAGCGGAAAAAGGTTTATAAAAATATTAAAGTTATATTTTATTATGTAAAACCTATTTGTGGTAATAATATCGACCTTATTACCAAATCAGGTTTTGCTAAGAATTTATTGACCGAAAAATCACCTATTCCTGATGCTCCTAGCATTTTAAGAATTGTAAGGGGTAAAGAACCCGATACATATAAGGTTTTTATATTAAGAAAAACCAATAAATCTGCAACTAAAAAGCATATTTACAAACGTAGAATTAGAATTACTTATACAATCGAATTGAGCCTTGCACCTGAGATAGAAAGCTCATGGATAATTGTTTTAGAGGGAATGTCAAGTTTAAAACTTAATTTTGAAAAATATACACCATTGGTTAAAAACTATATTCGCATTTATGGACGTACTGCCACAGGTAGAGGGCAAGCAAGTGCTGTATTTTCTTTTATCCCTGAATAAACAAGTAGTTATTTTCTTTTTCCTATCTAGTATGTTACTAAATTGACTTATTTAACTTTTTTGATAAATATATATAAGAAATATACTGCTGTTTTTTATAAATGTTTCAACCTTTGTTATTAATTGTCTGCCATTTGCCTTAAATAGTTTACTATTCATCATAAATGTTTTACTATTTTCTATGAATAGTTAACCATGAATAATTAATAGTATACAAAACATTATAAATAGTTTACTTTATAATTTAATTAGTATGCTATATATATTAATTAGTATACTGTTTTATTTATATAGTGAACTATATATATAAAACGGGACATCATTTTTGCTGTATAGATATACTTTTATTATGAATTAATGTATACATATTATGTAGAGATTAATAGTGGGATAATTTGGGAGAAGTACTTAAAGTACATGAAGTTGAAATGTCTATTTTGCTGCAAAAAACCTATCTCTTTTGTATGACCAAACCATTAAAGATATTGCTATTATCAATGAACCGCAAGCAAGCATAAAGGTGGCAAAGAATCCAAACAAAACATATATAATTACTCCTGATGTAGGTGCAAATACTGCTCTTAGTCCTGTAAGGAACAGATGAACTGTTTGATATTCGCCTGCTTCTTCGGGCTTGCAGAAATATGCTGAGCCAATACTCCACAATAATGACATAGTGGCGGCAAATACAGCCTGAAATAATAGGTAAGGAATCATCATATAATACAACTTAATGCCATAGATGATGGTGTATTGTGGTAAGAATTGTGTTAATGATATTGATAAAATAAAGAGAAAGATTGAAGCCCATGTAATCATAGCAAACTTACGAGGATCAATTCTTCCTAATAGTTTGCCAAAGAAAGGAAGCATGGCTATTGCCAGAATGTTATAAATGTTTTTATAGAAAGCAACACTCGAATAGTTAAGATGTAATTGCTTGTCGAAATATATAGTTATAACAGTTATGGAAATCATAAAGGCAAAGCCATAAAACATAAAACCAACCTCGAAATGTAGATAAGGTTTATTCTTTTTTAAAATAGTAATAATGTTTTTAAAAGATTCTCCGACTGATTTAATAAACTTACTTTTAACAACTTCGGCAGCAGTTTCAATATAATCTATTTTCGAAAGTAAATATACAGAAACGATTCCAAACACAGCAACAATAGGGAAAATATATGTGAATGCATAGTTATCTTTATCCAACAAAATACCGTAAAGCAAAGTGGTTACAAGCATCACAATCTTATTAATACTAGTAGCATAGCTATATAACTTACCAAAATTCTCATGTCGGTAAGCATTCTTTAAAAATAAATTGATGTGAGGATAAATAATAGGTTGTGCAATAAAATATACAAAGAAAATAGCCAGAAAAGCAATGTGATACAATGGATTGCTGGTAATGCCCTGCAGCGAATGAGGGAAAAGCAACAATAAAAACAAAGGCGCTCGGGTTATAATAGCCGTATAACGAAGTAGTTTCTTCTTGTCTTTAACCCTCTTAAGCATTTCATTAAAGAAAATCAAAAAGAAATACAAAATAACACTAAACTGAAATAATAAACCTAACTGATAGTTGCTTCCTTTCAAGCTCTTTATAAATACAAACTCGTTTAAAGCAAGAATTCCCGCAATAAAACCTTCGATAATAGAATACCAAAGATGGAGCTTATAAGCTTTACGTTCAACGAGATTAAGATTAAGTTTGCCAGTTAACATATTTGTGATTAGAGGATGCAAAAGTACGAAACAAATTATGAATTATGAATTATGAATTATGAATGAAAGGCAAAAAAGCTATTTATTAATAAAAATATGAATAAAAAAAGGGAAATGTATTATAGGATTTACAAACTATAGAACACTAATTACAAACATATTAATCAATTCATAATTCATAATTCATAATTCATAATTATTTTCAGTACCTTTGCAAAAAATTAATACTATGGTTGAAACAGGTAAATATGCTGAGCTGGAGATAGAGAAAATCATTGCACAAGGTGCTTATTTGTTGGCAGGCGATGATACAACTCCTATACTATTGCCTACAAAATACATCCCAGAAGGTGTTGATGTTGGTGATCATGTTAAGGTTTTTATTTACCGTGATTCTGACGACAGAATTATAGCAACTACTCAGGAACCTAATGCTATTGTTGGTGAGTTTGCTTATCTTAAAGTTAAAACTTTGAGTAACTTTGGAGCCTTCTTAGATTGGGGTTTGGTTAAAGATTTAATGGTTCCTTTCAGTGAGCAAGTTGATCGCATGGAAACAGGCAAGAGCTATGTTGTAAGGCTTTATCTTGATGAAAAAACCGATCGTATTGTTGCTACAACTTATCTAAATAGATTCCTTCGTGAGAATGACCCTCAGCTTACTGCAGGTGATGAGGTTAACATCCTTGTTTGTGATGAAGCAATGCAAGGGTTTAGAGTTATAGTTGAGAATAAATACTGGGGAATGATCTTCAAGAATCAGATATTTACTGATATACAGACGGGGCAAAAGCTTAAAGCTTATGTTAAAAACGTAAGAGATGATGGCAAAATAGATGTCACACTTCAACAACCGGGATATAAAGAGATACTATCAGCAGAAGAGAAAATATTGAAGCATCTTACAGATAACGGAGGTCATTCTGATTTATGTGATAAAAGTTTACCTGATGAAATATATTCAGAACTACAGATGAGTAAGAAAGTTTTTAAAAAGGCATTAGGATTTCTTTTCAGATATAAAAAAATAGAATTACTTGAAGATGGAATTAAACTAACTAAGTTGGCTCTTTTGGAAGCAAAAGAAGAGATTGAAGAGGATATTGACTAGAAAATAATTAAGAATTAATAATTAATAATTAAGGCTTCTTTTATTATAAAATAAAAAAATCAAAAGCTATAAATGAATCTTAATAATAAAAACTATTTTTCGGAGTATTATAAGCTGATAGGTTTCGAAATACCTCAGCTTATTACTGCTTTTGGTTTTGATAAGATCAATGGTAATCTTGGTTATAATGTTCAGGCTTCTGCAGTTTATTCTTCAAATATAGAAGGGAATACTATTGATCTTAATTCTTATATGAATTATAAGTTGTCAAAAGAACTTAAGAAACCACAGAAAGAAATCCAAGAGATAGAGAACTTAATTACAGCTTATGAGTTTGCTCAAAACAATCCACTTACGGAAACAAATTTCCTGAATTGTCATAAGATTTTATCAAAGACTTTGGTTAGTGCAGCCAATAGAGGTAAATATAGAAAAGAAAAAGTAGGAGTATTTGGACATAATGGTTTGGTTTATTTGTCAATTGAACCGGAATTTGTTGTAGAAAGAATGAAGGAGTTTTTTATTGAGATAAAAGAACTCCTTTATGATACAAATATGCTGACAGAAGAAGTCTTTTATTATGCTTCGTTAATACATTTGATGTTTGCACATATACATCCATTCAGAGATGGAAATGGCAGAGCTGCAAGACTTCTAGAGAAATGGTTTGTTACTTCAAAACTTGGACAATTATATTGGAATCTCCCTTCCGAAAAGTATTATAAAGAGCAACAATCTACTTATTATAGTAACATTAACCTTGGAGTTAACTATTATGAGCTTAATTATGATAAATGTATACCATTTCTGTTGATGCTTCCTTCATGCTTAAAGAAATAACAATCAAATACAAAATTAAAAAACGTAATTCGTAATTCGTAATTCGTAATTTTTATAGCGAAACACAGTGTAGCTACAAACTTATTTAGTACCTTTGCAGCCATTTTAAAGAAAGCAACTGAATGGACTCACAAGAGACTGACAATCTGGAAATATACGGCGCAAGATCACATAATCTAAAGAATATAGATGTTACTATTCCACGCAACAAGCTGGTTGTTATTACCGGTTTGAGTGGGAGTGGTAAGTCGTCTCTTGCTTTTGATACTATCTATGCAGAAGGTCAGCGAAGGTATATGGAGACTTTCTCTGCTTATGCCCGTCAGTTTATTGGTAATCTAGAACGTCCGGATGTGGATGAGATTACAGGTTTAAGTCCTGTTATATCTATTGAACAAAAGACTACAGGAAAGAATCCCCGCTCTACAGTTGGTACTATTACCGAGATATACGACTTCCTTCGTTTGCTGTACGCAAGAGTTGCTGATGCGTACTCTTATGTTACCGGCGAGAAGATGGTTAAGTATTCCGAAACACAAATCGTGGAACTTATTTACGAAAAGTATACTGATAAAGGTATCGTAATACTTGCGCCTTTAGTTAAAGGACGTAAAGGACATTACCGTGAGTTGTTTGAGCAAGTTCGTAAACAAGGATTTCTTAAAGTAAGAATAGATGGAGAGCTGCAGGAAATTGTTTTCGGGATGCAGGTTGATAGGTATAAGATACACGATATAGAGATTGTAATTGATAAGATAAAGATAAACGAAGACGCTACTCAAAGAGTTTCTCAAGCAGTTCAGATTGCACTTCGTCATGGGAAAGGGATGCTGATGGTGTTGGATAATTCAACTAATGAAGTCCGCCACTTTAGTCGCTTATTGATGTGCCCTACTTCGGGTATTTCTTATAATGAACCGGAGCCTAATGCCTTCTCCTTTAATTCTCCTTATGGAGCTTGTCAGCATTGTAATGGTTTGGGCGAGATATCTGAAATGGATATTGAAAAGATAATTCCCAACAATAAACTCTCCATTAAACAAGGTGGAATTACTCCAATCGGTCCTTATAAAAACTCATGGATATTTAAACAACTGGAAGCTATTGCCGAAAAGCATAGCTTTAGTTTAGATGCTCCAATAGAAGATATTCCTGAGGATGCTTTGAATGTTATTCTTTATGGTTCTGAAGAGGTGATACGCGTTAGAAGCGAAAGCTTTGGTGTTATCTCCACTTATTCTTTAAACTTTGAAGGTATCATTAACTTTATTTCTAATCAAAGTACTGATGGTTCTTCGAAAGGAGTTCAGAAGTGGGCTAGTGGTTTCATGAATAAGATAGCTTGTCCTGAATGCAATGGCAGTCGTTTGAAGAAAGAATCTCTTTTCTTTAAGATTGGTGAAAAGAATATCTCTGAGCTTGCCAATATGGATATGCTTGAGCTGCTGGAATGGTTTGATAACGTTAACGATATTATTGATGAAAGAAAACAAACCATAGCTTTTGAAATCATAAGAGAGATTAAGACTAGGATTCATTTCTTGTTGGATGTGGGTATTGATTATTTAACGCTCAATCGTCCTTCAAAGAGCTTATCCGGTGGAGAGTCGCAACGTATTCGTCTGGCTACGCAGATTGGTTCTAAGTTGGTGGGCGTGCTTTATATATTAGATGAACCGAGTATTGGTTTGCACCAAAGAGATAATGTTAGGCTTATAAAAGCTTTGAAAGAGCTTCGTGATGTTGGTAATTCTGTTATTGTGGTGGAACATGATAAGGATATGATTCTTTCGGCCGACCATGTTATTGATATTGGTCCGGGTGCTGGGATACATGGTGGAAAGATTGTTGCACAGGGAACTCCTTGCGATATGCAAAAGTGCAAGACTATGACTTGTGATTATCTTCGTGGTGAGAAAAGTATTAAGGTTCCTAAGGAAAGAAGGAAAGGGAATGGTAATTTTATTTCTCTAACCGGAGCAACTGGTAACAACTTAAAGAATGTTGATTTAAAGTTGCCTCTGGGGATGTTTATATGTGTAACGGGTGTTTCGGGGAGTGGCAAATCTAGTTTAATTAACGAGACTTTGCACCCTATTTTAAGTAAACATTTCTATCGTTCGGATAAGAATCCGCTTCCTTATAAAAAGATTGAAGGTTTAAAACTTATTGATAAAGTTATAGAGATAGATCAGTCGCCGATTGGAAGGACGCCGAGGTCTAATCCTGCTACTTATACAAGTGTTTTTGATGATATCAGGAAGTTGTTTGCTTCTTTGCCCGATTCAAAGATTAGAGGTTATCAGCCGGGTAGGTTTAGTTTTAATGTTAAAGGTGGAAGATGCGAAACATGTAGTGGTGCAGGTTTGCGAACTATTGAAATGAATTTCCTTCCCGATGTTTATGTGCCTTGCGAAACCTGTAATGGCAAGCGTTATAATAGAGAAACCTTAGAGATTCGTTTTAAAGGGAAGTCTATTAATGATGTTTTGAATATGGATATTGAAACGGCTGTTGAGTTCTTTGAAAACATTCCTTCTATCCTGCAAAAGATAAAGACGCTTAAAGATGTTGGCCTGGGATATATTACTTTGGGGCAACAATCTACTACGCTTTCAGGAGGGGAGGCACAGCGTGTAAAACTTGCCACTGAATTATCTAAAAAGGATACTGGCAATACCTTATATATATTGGATGAACCTACCACAGGTTTGCATTTTGAAGACATAAGAGTGTTGTTGGATGTGCTGAACAAACTGGTTGCAAAAGGAAATACAGTTTTAGTGATTGAGCACAACATGGATGTTATTAAAGTTGCCGACCATATAATAGATATAGGCCCCGAAGGCGGACATAAAGGTGGAAAGATTATTGCCGAAGGTACTCCCGAAGCTATCTGTAA
>JBAXLO010000064.1:0-20991 GCA_037134755.1 Bacteroidota bacterium
TTTAATTGTCACTAATTTTTATGCAAAGATACATTTAAATTCAGCACCATATTATTTATATAAATTATTCTTTATAGAAACCTATTGTATGATCTTCCAATTTATTCTTATCATAAAATAAAAATATAGTATCATACCATAATTTTATGCTTTCTTTAAATAAATATATAGTGATTGCATCTAAAACCGATGAAATCGTAAAAGACTCATCTACTATCATCCTCCATTTTGGTGGTGACAGTATAGAAACCTCTCATGTCATACTCAATTTCAAATATAGGTATATAGAAACCTCTAGCAACACCCCCCGATTTGGTGATGACAGTATAGAAACCTCCAGCCTCATCCCCCATTTGGGTGATGATAGTATAGAAACCTCTTGTGTCACCAACCATTTTGAATTACGACAGTATAGAAACCTCTTGCCTCATCTTTCGTTTTGGTTGTGATAGTATAGAAACCTCTACTGTCATCACCAAAATGGAGGATGTTGCTATATGCCTGATTATCATCCAAACAATTAGTTATACAGTAGTTATAGAGGTATTTATAAAAATAAATCACTATAATATAATAACAAAATCGAACAGTAGCAATAAAGTTGCTACCGCTATAAAGTTAGTAACTTTACTATATTTTTTTAATATCGTCTCTTTTAGGTAGTACTTTTACAAAATTAATAATTAAATAAATAAACAATGAAAGATCTAAAAAGAATGGCTGTTAATCCATTTTTAGGATTAGGGAAATATGGCAGAGAAAAGATACAACTTTTCATTTTTCTCCATATTATGTTTATGAAGTCGCAGTTGCTCGATCATACGTATCTTGCACCTATTATCCCGCTTACGGAGACTTTGTATGACACAATTTTTGGGCTGGTTACTACTAAAGACCAAAAGATTGAATTGCGCAAATCACAACGTAAAACAGTTGTGCAAGTTTTAGTTGAAGCTAAAGTAGCTGCTCATACCATCGAAGGAAGAGTAAAAGATAAAGTTACAAAGTCAAGCCCAATTTATTCAGAATTGTTTGGCAACGGGATAGATGAATACAATCATTTTGATTTAAAAAATTCTTATATATTAATATCAAGGCTTAAAGATGGTGTTAAAAAATATCAAATAGAACTGGGTGATGATATGCTGACATTAATAACCGGAGTATATGATGATTTTGATGAAGCGCGCAAAGCTCAAGCACTTACAGCAGGTGAGGTAAGAGGTAATAATCCTAATTATGAAAAGAGCCTGGATTTAATGGAAATTCAATTATATAAAAATTTTCTGGAAATTTGTAAAGATAATAGTAATGATCCTTCAAATGGTTGGGGATTCTTCGACCAACCGGTATTAACCCGTCCTAGTCATCATGCCGGCAACCCTAATAAAGAACCTCTTACTTTAGGTATTGATCCTTTATCACAAAAAGAAGCAGGAATGCCATTTAGTATTATCAATAAATTTAGCATCAAAAATATGTGCAATGTACCTATATATTATATGGGTGCGTTTACTGCCGACGAAGCTATTCATCCAAATAGTTTGGTAATATTGCCTGGGCAAACGATTACTGTTACAGCAGCTCAGTTGGGCAGTCCTAGCAACAGGTATCTGATATTTGCCAATAAAGATATAAAAGAATTGGGTGTTGTAAAAATAACTTTGGAATAAGAATTTAAGACTGCCTCACGGTTCTGCTTTTTGGATTCCACCTGTCAGTAAATGATTTTCTGACAGGTGAAATGGAAGGCAACTCCTGACAGGTTTTCTTATCCTGTTCAAGTTAAACAGCCTTTTAAGAATTATACCTGACAGGACGGAAAAACCTGTCAGGATTAATACTGTACTTCCATTTTGCCTTAATATTAAATAAGTATACAGATATAGAGCGACATATGTTTTTGTTGTTTTTTATTAAAATTAAAAGTAAATATACGAATTAAATATCAAAATGTATTTAAGGGATAAATATTTTGTATCTTTGCATTTAATATGAAGAAAGCAATTATCATAATTTTATTATACCTTCTGACAAATACTTTATGTGCTCAGGTTAATCTTGTACCTAACGGAGATTTTGAAATTTATTCAAGTTTACCTGATTATCTGGGACAAATATATAAAGCAATTGGCTGGAATAATGTAAATGGCAGTTATGGTTCTGGAACAGCGTCCCCAGATTATTTATATGTTGGAGCAGTAGGACTACCTGGAATAATTCCTCCATATTCAGGGAATGGTCAAGTAGGATTTGAATTTTCTAGTGACCCTGTGAATTTACCAGATAATAGAGAATATATTTCGACTTATCTTACTTCTCCTTTAGATTCGGGTCGGAGCTATACGCTTTCTTTTTATCTTTATCATAATTTTTTTGGTGATCCAAGTAGTGTTAATGCATCGAAAAGCTGTAACAATCTTGGAGTTCATTTTTCATTAAATCCTTTACATCAAACTTCTTGGGAACACATCCCAGTTATACCACAAATTGAGGTTGATACAATAATATATTTTACCAGTACTTGGGAGAAATTTACTTTTAATTTTATAGCTAAAGATTCATCTAGATTTATTACGATAGGTAATTTCAGACCAGATTCTTTAACATTAATTACCTCTACCGGTGATGAAGGTTCGTATATTTGTTTAGATAAAATAGAATTATATCCATACTTTACAATTAAAGGTGATACATTAATTTGTAAAGGCAATACAGATACTTTAAAAGCTTACGGTAATACTATTGTAAAATGGGCTGATAGTTTAAGTCCTAATATTATAATAGCTACAGATTCGATAATAACGGTGTCACCGGATATAACTACAACTTATGCTGTTTATGGAAATTGGGATACTACTTACTTTACTGTTCATGTGGTAAGCAATCCAGTAGTAAACTTAGGGAACGATACTGCATTATGTATAGGGCAATCGTTAACATTAAATGCTGCCGCTCCATATATTACTTCTTACCTTTGGCAGGATAATTCAACTAATGCAATCTATAATATAACTCAAACAGGTACTTATTGGGTTAAGGCTTCTATTACCAGTAGTTGTTTTGCAAGTGATACTATAAATGTAACATATAAACCAAATCCAATAGTTAACCTTGGAAATGATACAGCTTTATGTTACGGACAAACAATAACATTAAATGCAACAACACCTAATGCCACCTATCAATGGGTGGATGGTTCAACTGATTCTATTTTTATTATTACTCCTCCTTATACACCTTATAACTTTTGGGTAAAGGTTACAGTTAATAATTGTACAGGTGCAGATACAATAGGTTTAAATATATATGAAACACCCCAGATACATTTAGGTAATGATACTATTCTTTGTAATGGACAATCAATTACATTAAACGCAACAATACTAAATGCCACTTATCACTGGCAGGATGGTTCAACAATACCAACATATAATGTTACTCAACAGGGTGTTTATTGGATAACTGCTACCGATGATAACAATTGCTTGGCAAGTGATACTATTAATATAATGTATCAAGATTGTAATCAAAATGACATTTATATTCCCAATGCTTTTACTCCTACCAATACATATAATAATATATTTAAGGTAGTAACCTTAGCAGAATTCAGTGAGTTTAACATGTCCATCTATTACCGTTGGTATGGTAAATTGTTTGAGAGTGCAGATAAAAACAAAGGCTGGGACGGCACTTACAAAGGAGAGCTTGTCCCTACTGGAGTTTATATTTATCTTATAACAGCTACAATAAAAAATACCGGAGAAAAGAGGAAGATAACAGGAAGAGTGACGGTAGTAAGATAGGAAGAAGTGCCTAGAGTTTGGAGTTTGGAGTGAACTAAAGTCATAATAAAAGAGGCTGCCCCACTAGGAGACAGCCTCTTTTATTATGTATTGAAGGATTGCTTATTTCTTTACAATCATTTTCTTTGTCGTTGAGAAGTCAATAAGCTTCCTATATAATTATAAATAGGTAGATCTATTCGGTAATATTAGAGTCCTCATTTGTGGTTTCGGGTGCTATTATGGTTTCTTTCTTAAAAAATCTTCTCTGAAAGAGAATAAGCATGATCACGCCTATGGTTATTGAGGAGTCGGCGATGTTGAACACCGGTTCGAAGAATTCAAAGTCTTTCCCTCCTATGAACGGAATCCATGATGGGAAGTGCAAATTGAAAAGAGGGAAGTACAACATGTCCACTACTTTGCCATGAAGAAAAGCAGCGTAACCTCCACCGGCAGGAAACATCTTAGCAACGTTAAAGTAGCTCTCGTTAAACATCAAACCGTAAAACGCACTGTCGAGAATGTTGCCCACAGCTCCGGCAAAGATAAAACTCATACATATTATTAAGAGCTTGTCGGCATTTTCTTTTATAAGTTTTAAAATGTAATAACCTATTGCTCCAACGGCAACTATCCTGAACAAACTTAAGATTAGTTTCCCAAAACCTCCGCCAAATCTCATTCCAAAAGCCATGCCCTCGTTCTCGGTAAAGTGAATAATAAACCAGTTACCGGCTATGTGAATTTCGTCGCCAAGAGCCATGTGGGTTTTAATCCAGATCTTGAGCACCTGATCGATAAATAAGACCAAGAAGATTATTAGCAAAGATTTTTTTAACATACTTATTTATTTATATACTGAAATCCACAAAAGACTAAAGGAAGTAAAACTACTCCCTTTAATCTTTATGTTAAGACATTTAATCAATGTGATGAAGATTATTTCTTACTACCTTGATTAAGTTTAGCATCAATGCTTAAAGTAGCGTGAGGAACGATGCGTAATCTTTCTTTAGGTATTAATTTACCGGTTTCCCTGCAAATACCATAAGATTTATTTTCGATTCTTACCAAAGCGGCTTCCAATGATTTTATAAACTTGTCCTGACGAGCAGCCAGTCTTGAATTTTCTTCCTTCGACATTACTTGATAGCCTTCTTCCAACACTTTGAAAGTAGGTGAAGTGTCGCTGATGTCGTTTTCGCCACCAGTAGTGTAAGCTTCTTTTAAAACTTCGAAATCGTCACGTGCCTTTTCGAGTTTCTTAAAGATAATATCTTTAAATTCCAGTAGCTCTTCATCAGAATATCTGGTTTTAATGTTCTCTTTTTCTGTTTCTTTATTTGTCATTGTTTTGAAATTATATGTTCTGAAAGCTTAAACCTTTTCAATTAAAATATATGTAGAGATATCTTCTGATAACTCAATCTCTACTTTATTACTTTCATTTAGAGCATCTACCATCTCTAATGAATCGGCCAAAGTTTCGGAGCAAATGTATAAATTATTATTGTTAACAGCACTAATAATTTCAATGTTATTTTCAATTTTAACATTTATTTTATCTGTTACTTCAAAATTGTTCTCTTTTCTAAGGTTTTGAATTCTATTTACTAACTCTCTTGCAATTCCTTCTTCCTTCAATTGAGGTGTAATGGAAATATCCAGAGCCACTGTCAATGTCCCCATATTAGCAACCACCCAACCCGGAATGTCTTCGGTAATGATTTCCACGTCGGTAATCAACAGCTCAATAGCTTCGCCATCTATCGTTAAATTATAAAGGCCTTCGGCTTCAATTTTGTTAATATCATCTTGATTGAACTCACCAACCTTAGCAGCTATCTGCTTCATCATCTTCCCAAACTTAGGACCTAAAGTCTTAAAGTTAGGTTTGATATTCTTTACCAGAATGCCGGTGTCGGATAAGAACTCAATTTCTTTAATATTAACTTCAGATAAGATAAGATTTTCAATAGCTTTGATCTGAGCCTTGAACTTGGCATCAGCAGCAGGAATCATAATCTTATTTAAAGGTTGGCGAACTCTAAGATTGGTCTTCTTTCTTAAAGATAAAACCATCGAAGATATCTTTTGAGCCAACTGCATGCGTTCTTCCAGATCTTTATCGATAAGCTTTTCGTCAGCTATTGGAAATTCAGTTAAGTGAACGGACTCAGCTTTAAGCTGCCCTGTTACATTGTTCAAATCCTGGAACAACCTGTCCATAAAGAATGGAGCAATAGGAGCCGCCAACTGTGCAATAGTAACCAAGCATTTATATAAGGTCTGATAAGCTGAGATTTTGTCTTCAGTGTAAACACCTTTCCAGAATCTTCTTCTGCATAAGCGAACATACCAGTTACTTAGGTATTCATCAACAAAGTTTTGTATAACTCTACCTGCCTTTGTAGGTTCGTAATCTGCATAATATTCATCAACAGATTTAATAAGCGTATTAAGTTCCGAAAGTATCCATCTATCAATCTCAGGACGCTCTTCAACAGCTATTTCTTTTTCATCAAAAGTAAAACCATCTATGTTGGCATACAACGAAAAGAAACTGTAAGTATTATATAGTGTGCCAAAGAACTTACGCTGCACCTCCCCTATTCCTTCCAGATCAAACTTTAGATTATCCCAAGGCTGTGAGTTAGTGATCATATACCAACGGGTAGCATCAGGACCATACTTTTCAATAGTCTCAAATGGATCAACAGCATTGTTTAAACGCTTAGACATTTTGTTGCCCATTTTATCAAGAACAAGACCGTTAGATAAGCAATTCTTAAAGGCAACATCATCAAACATCATCACTGCAATAGCATGAAGGGTAAAGAACCAACCTCTCGTCTGGTCAACACCTTCGGCAATAAAATCAGCAGGGAAAGCACCTTCCCAACCATGAGCACTTGTGTGCGCAGGAGGTGCATCAAAAGGATAATGATACTGAGCGTAAGGCATTGCACCCGAATCAAACCAAACATCAATCAGGTCGGTTTCGCGTGTCATCTTTAAGCCTTTGCTCGACACCAAAAAGATATCATCAACATAAGGGCGGTGCAAGTCGAATGAATTATAATCTTTAGAAGCATAAGGATTGGTTTTCATGAAACCTGCTTCAATAGATTTCTCAATCTCATTACTCAGCTGTTCAATAGAACCAATGCAAATCTCTTCGCTTCTGTCATCAGTAACCCAAATAGGAAGCGGAGTTCCCCAATATCTGGAACGAGAAAGATTCCAGTCAACAAGGTTCTCCAGCCAATTACCAAAACGTCCCGAGCCTGTAGATTCAGGTTTCCAGTTAATGGTCTTATTAAGTTCAATCATTCTATCCTTAACCGCAGTGGTTTTAATAAACCAAGAGTCTAAAGGATAATATAAAATAGGTTTGTCAGTACGCCAGCAATGAGGATAAGAGTGTTCGTATTTCTCAACTTTAAAAGTCTTGTTTTCTTTCTTAAGCTTCACTATGATCTCTACATCTACACTTTCGTCGGTCTTAGGATCGTAATCGGGCTTGTACTCGCTCTTCACGAACTTATGTGCAAACTCTCCCATGGTTTCGATAAACCTACCTTGCTTATCAACCATCGTTAAAGCGCCAATACCATTCTGTTTGGCAACGCGAAAGTCGTCAGCACCAAAGCTAGGAGCTATATGTACGATACCGGTTCCATCTTCGGTAGTAACAAAATCGCCAATAACAACTCTGAACGCATCACCCTCTTCAGGCTGAGCATAAGGCATCAATTGCTCGTAACGCATACCATTAAGTTCGGATCCTTTATAGCTTTCGCAGATAACAAAGGGGATGTTCTTATCACCGGCATTGTATTCATCTAACTTTAGTTCAGCATTCTTTTCAGGAAAGTACTTTCCTATAAGATCTTTGCCTAATATAACTGTGATAGGCAGGTTAGTGTAAGGATTATAGGTCTTAACTTTTACATATTCTATATTCTTTCCAACAGCTAAAGCAGTATTCGATGGCAAAGTCCATGGAGTGGTTGTCCAAGCCATAAAGAAAAGGTCTCCATGTAAATCACTGAAAAGCTTTTCGGATTTATCATCCTTAATTATCTTAAACTGCGCAACAGCTGTGTTGTCTTTTACATTGCGATAACATCCCGGCTGATTCAATTCGTGGGTACTTAAACCTGTACCAGCAGCCGGTGAATAGGGTTGGATGGTATAGCCTTTATAAAGCAAACCTTTTTTGTAAAGTTCGCTAAGCAAGTACCAGCAACTTTCAATATATTTATTCTCGAAGGTAATATAAGGATCACTCAAGTCAACCCAATAGCCAATCTTACGCGTAAGATCATCCCATAGGTCTTTGTATTTCATCACCTCTTCCTTACATTGTTTATTATAGTCGTCAACGGAGATAGATTTGCCGATATCTTCTTTAGTGATGCCAAGTGTTTTTTCAACAGCTATTTCAATAGGCAAACCATGGGTGTCCCATCCGGCTTTACGGCGTACGTAGAATCCTTTTTGTGTCTTGTATCTACAGAAAATGTCTTTAATAGCACGTGCCATTACATGGTGAATGCCGGGCTTACCGTTAGCTGAAGGAGGTCCTTCAAAGAAAACGTAAGGTTCGCAGCCTTCGCGATAGTCGAGGCTCTTTTCAAATATTTTGTTCTCTTCCCAACCTTTAAGCACGTCTTTGCCCAGTTGAGTAAGGTTTAGTTGCTTGTATTCGTTATACTTCTTCATTACTATTTATTAGCTTCTTTTAGAAAAGCATGCAAAAGTATAAAATAATTATGAATTATGAGTTATTAATTATGAATTTAGTAGGGAAAGGGCTTTTAGGCTATAGGCTTTTAGGCTTTTAGGGTGTAAAATAAATTAGTTGCTTTGAAAGGATTTTAGTATTCTAAATTTAATATGGTGGTTTATTAAAATTAATTACTAAAAGTGTTTGTAAGGAGAGTAATTATTTGCATAAGAATGGTGATTTATGGAAATATATAATGGGATCTCTTAATAAATGTAGTAATTATTAAAGTGATAATTGTATTTATAGCATTGAGAATTAAGTTTGTAAAAAAGATAATGGTGCTTGTGTTTTCTTGAATTGTATTTATGTGTTGGATATTTGTATTTATGTGACGGAGGAAGGGACTTGTGCAAGTAAGATTGTATTTGTAGAATGGAAAAACCCATTTGTGCAAGCGAACTCTGCATTTATGTGACCGCGGAAAGGACTTGTGCAAGCGAACTCTGTATTTATGTGACTGCGGAAGGCACTTGTGCAAGTAAGATTGTATTTATGCGACCGAGGAAGCCGTTTGTGCAAGTAAGATTGTAATTGTAGCTTTACGACTTCCAACTCAGACCGCTCAAATACCTAAAAAGCATGTGTTTATACAAGAGTGCAGTTTTCAGGACGAGACAAGTGCCTAAATTACTTAAATTTTTCCGCCACCTTTGTAATGCCTTATCCCTTGATGGCATCACAAACTTAATAAACAAGAAATTAATTCAATTATAGGTTATTTTATAAATCAATATAATTGGAAGAATAATTAAATATTCATAACTAAAAATCTAAATTAATCCCCAGTTGTTATACTTAATAAATAATCATTTTCTTAAAATTAATAATATCATATGAAAATTAAAACAATTTTAGCAATTTTAACTGTAGGCTTTATGCTTGCATTTGCTGCTTGTAATAGCAAAGCTCCGAAAGAAGAACAGAAACCGGCACAAGCTGACACAAGCAAAGTAGCAATGGGTAAATATAAATGCCCAATGTGTGCTGATGTTGCTCAGGATAGTGCTGGGAAATGTCCTAAATGTGGTATGGAATTAGAGAAAAAACAATAGTTTATCTCTATATTTATTTCAGATTTAACTCACTAAAAAATAAAAAGACTCCACTTATAAGGTAAACGATAAGTGGAGTCTTTTTTTTGTATTTATATCTATTAAGAAAAGATAATAGATATTATTAAAAAGCAGAAAACTTACAACTTTATATTTTTGCTAATACTAAATGCAAAAGAGTATTGCAAAGCCATTTGTGTGCCTATATAATTGCGATAAACAGGAATATCATACAAAGCAGAAACAAACCAAGCATTTTTAAAAGAATAAGATAAACGAGGTGAAACAATTATATTATGATTGCCTGTATTGAGAGTAGTAACAGGCAGAACATCTTTATCTTGTTGCTTCCATTCGTTTCGTAATTCTAAAACAAAAGCTAGTTTACTAAAAACCTGTTTAGAGAAAAATAAAGAGTTAATCATAAAAGCTCCATATTGATAATCAAATTGGTTTTTATTATTGTATTCAATTCTGTTAATGTTAAATATCCTGAATTTATGTTCAGAAAACCCTTTGTTTAAAAACAATTGAAATATATAGCCGGTAGCTCCTGTTGATGGTCTTATTTCTACAGGTAGTTGCACACCATTATAAATTGGCAATTCGGTTGCTAATGGAATTTTAAACCCAAGTCCTCCGGTAAGCTCAAATTGGTTAGATAAATCATTGTAGAGACAATACTTTAAAGATAGAGAAGCTGATGAAAAACCAGTACCTTTAAGAATATAACCAACTGGATTTTTCAACGTCTGAGTTTTGTCTATAAAATAACCAGCATCAGCTTCAATGCTCAGATGATGTGTAAGTCCGTAAGCAACATTTAGGTTAGTATAATTAAAATTTGTTTTAGAAACATTTCCATTATAATTGTCCGCAGCTTTACTAGTCCCAGTAAAATAATTATCTAATGAATTGTGACGATAAAAAGCACTAACACGTAACATACCTTTATCAAGAATACCAACATTAACTGTTGCTCCAACAGGACTTCCTGCCGAACAACATTGAGCTGATAAACGATTATACGAAAAGAAAATTATTGCTAGTACTAATAGGAATTTAATATTTTTAGTTGATGACATGCACAGTTATTTTTTTAGTATCAGTACGATTATATTTATCTTTGGCAAGGCAATCTAATACAAAATCAGTAGCATGACAGCCGGCAAATAATACTACATTATTATTATTTGTTGGAATAAAAGTTCCCAGACCATTTTCGGAAGTCCATGTAAAAGTTATGCTTTCACCTGTTGCATTGGCAACAATAGTATCATATATATTTACTTTTACTGTATCCTGAGTCTTAGTAAGACCGCTGAATGTTAGTGGTAATGCATTAGCAGGCGCTGTAGTATCGCTCTTTTTACAAGAAATAAATACAACTATGCCGATTAATAAAACAATAACTGATGTTTTTCTCATTTTATATGAATTAATTTTTTACAAAAATACAAATGTTTCCAATAGAAACATACAATTTTAACATTTAATTAAGTAATATCATACCTGTTTAAACAGATAAGCAAATTTATTGTTTACAAGAAAATTGTTATACTGAATCTATTTTATAGATTGAAAATGCTTTATCATCTATTTTAATCCATTAGTAAACGTATCTATAATGTTTTATGTTGCTTATTAAGCGACAACTAATTGCCACCTAACAGAACAGGAATATTGCATTCAGGGAGGGGGGATTTGAGTATTATTTACACTAAAAATAGTTTGTGTAAAGATTTGTTTACACAAACTATTTCCTGTATTGATTTGATACTATAACATTTGTTTTGCGCTATCTACAGTTATTTCTAATACTCTAGTCAGCCATGAAAATTTTTCTTTCATCTTGTCAAATTCTTCTCCTGATTCGATATAAGCTGCAGTTCCTTCAATAATAAATCCTGTCCCGGGATAGTCTTTAAATCCTAATACTTCTTTGCTTCCCAAGCTTATTTTAATTTTATTATTTACTACTATGTTTTTCTCAGTTTTTCTAAATCCATAAGCCGGAATTAAAATTCTTTCGTCTGCAGTAACTACTAAATATGAATTCCAAGTATTTACTAAATGAGGTTCAACACCCCATGACATTATAGATACAACCCCTTCGTGTGTTAACACTTCTGAAAATTTATCGCTTAGTTTACTCATGTTTATTACAATTATTTTATTAATACAATTAGTTTTTATTTAAGCTGCAAAAGTAGCTAATCGAAAGTTCAAAAATATTAAACTGGATTAAGAAATCAACAATCTTATTTCTTTTTACGAAGTTCACTCATATATTCAGGAGTAAGCCCCAGATAAGAAGCTATCATATATTGAGGGACTCGTTGCATAAACTCTGGAAATGAAGTGCTAAAATGCACATAAAATTCTTCCTTCGACATTTTGTACATTAATTTCGATCTGTGCTGAGCTGCAGCTGTAGCCTTTTGCATAACAATTCTAAAGTACCTTTCAATTTTGGGTAATTCTTTAAGTAGCTCTTCAAATCTTGGGTTGCTGATAAAAACTATTTCTGTTTTTTCGATGCTTTGAATATAATAATTAGAGGAGGTATTATTCATAAAGCTCATATAGTCTGACAACCACCAACCCTCCTGAGCAAACTGCGTTATCTGTTCTGAATCTTTTTTATTTATGAAGAACATTCTCAAACAGCCTTTTTCAACAAAGTATAAATCTTTACAGATATTGCCTTCTAGTAACAAAAACTCTTTCTTTTTTAAATGAACTGTATTTATATATTTATTGATGACTAATTCATCACTAGCACTTAAATCAATGTACTTTCTTATATGCTGTAATAGTTTGTCAGGCATTATATATTTTCTCTTTTTTAAATATCATTAGATAGTAATTGTTTGTAAGTACTCCCGCTAAGCGAATTTGTTTCATGTATAGACAATTATTGTGCAAATGTAACATTAATTATCAAACCAAATAATTTTTTTAATTAAATCATAACATTACATCTCAACTAAGCAATGGCTAATGGTTGATTAGTGAAGTTGTGATATTTTCTTCTTCATCAATTTAACCCATTTTTGATTACGTAAAACTATTTGTTATAATGGATATAGCGAGGCAGCTACTCCAACTTGGGAGACGTATAAGAAGATTTACATATAATATCTTTTAATGCTTAATTAGTTAAAAAGAGCCGTCAGCAAACGAATGCTGACGGCTCTTTTTCCTTTTCCCTTTCTCCTCTTTATGGAGTTATATAAATTAGTTTTGTTGCTATAGTTGAACAGCCTGTAGTAGGATTAGTTTCTGTAACATTAATTGTCCATTGTCCATATACATGTATTTGAATTACATATCATTTTTTAAAATGAAATTCCTTTAATCAATAGAACTCTAAAAAGCACTATAAAAACTAATATTGAAATAATATTGCTCCAAGGTACTTTATATTTAGTGTCTTCACTTTCAATTTCAAAAACCGGAAATTTAATAGATTTATAATTATAATAGGTTGGTAAAATTAACAGAAACATTGAGACACTCAACAGATTTTCAGCATAAGAAAAAGAGGGCAGATGAAATATAAATATAATAATACTAGAAATACACCATGCTTTGAAAGCCTGAGCCTCAATAAAGAATATCCTTGTATTCTGTTTAACAAATTTAAATGATCTTGCTGATAATAAAAGTGGGCGAGTCGATCTTTTACCAATTACAAAAATTAAGAATAATACTATTATTACAAACATATTCCTTACCCAATAGTCAACAAATAGCCAATCAAATAATACATTTAAGAAATATAAATCAAATATTGTTCCAATAATTAACAACCCTACTATTCTATTTATAATATGCAGGATAATCCAAAAAAGGAAAATCTTAAATATACCTTCATACTTTTCATAATAATTGTATACTTTTAGTAAGATTAATACTATAATTGTAAAAACAATAGTCCCTGAACTAAACACAAAAAAAGCAGTTTCAAAATTCCATAGATGTGAATAATCTTTTGTGATAAATTGAAGTTTATTATGAAATAGTATGGTTTGTATATGATAAAACCTACCTACTAAAGCAGTAATTAAATTATAGGATAAATATACTGCTAAATAAGCAAACAAATATGCAATTGATGAGTATATTTTAAGTATTTTAAGGTTATGAATGTCGTTATTTTTTACCATACTATGTATTAAAGTAAATCAACTTAAATATAATCAAATAACTCCTGACAACTAATCAAACAAGCTGTCAGGAGTATTATTGCTCTAATAAATAAAGTTTCAAAAACTACAATTAAGTGTTTTTATACTTTGTTAATTATTTTGTTTTTAGTAAAAACATACGTTTTCTTACCTGCATAAGCCATACCCAATAATAGCATTATACTTAAGCCACCATCTATCGGAGCCCCACCTCCTAGCACACCTCCTCCACCGGCATCACCAGCGCCTGGTGTACCTCCGCCTGAACTTTCAGGTGGTCGTGGTGGTGCAAATAATAATGAGCAATTCAATACAATTACTAGTGTTAATATTATTTTCTTTAACATATACTTGAGTTTTAAAAGTTATTATTTCAATTAATTACTTTATTATTACTTTTTGAGTGTAAACTTTATCAGTTGCAACAACTTTAATAATATAAGTTCCAACAGCTTCATTATTCATATCGATAAAATAAGAATCTGAATTCGTTTCAACCGAACGAATACTCTGACCAAGTATTGAATAGACCTCAATCTTTACACTTTTACCATGCACATATACTACATGACCATAAGCAAAGATTATTGGTGATAACTTACTAATTTGGTTAATTGAAGAAGTAGAACTAAAATTTAAAACAAAGCGGTTTGCACTATCAGTGGATGCAGAAGCAAAACTATAGATAGGATTAGACATCAAATCCTGAGTATTACCTGTTTTTAAATCTTTCAATAAAATAGAAGAAACCTGATTAAAAGCCCCAATTTCCGTAGCATTGATAGTGTAGTTTCCATTAACACCTGGAATAAAGGATAAAGGTACAATCTGATTAATATCTGATTCAGGAATTATATTTATTGAATAGTTAATAGCATTCTTTACAGTATATAACGATGGTGCAGTTGGTTCTGATGTCAACCATTTTTCGGAACCTTGTGAAACAGAATTATTAAAATACACTACTGATTCATCCGAATAGCTGATTGAAGGACTACTAACTTTTAAACGGATAAAATTATTTAAAGCTGTAGATTTTAGGTATAATGTAGAACTATGTAGACGAATATTATTATTCATTTGAATATTTCCAGCTGATTGGGCCTTTAGAAAGAATGATTGTCCTGATGCTATGAAATTACTTCCTTCATTTACTCCAGTTGTTCCATCAAAAGCAGCAAACTGCATAGCTGATTCACTCCAGATATAAATGGTGTTATCATTTGCTACATTTTTCACCCATCCTGTGCTTGCATTCCAATCAATTGAAGATGGATAAGGATTTGGAATAAGATTATATCCCTGCCCGCTCTTTGTCATAGCAAAGCTTTTTTGCCCGGTATTGGGATTTCCAACAAACTGTAAGATTTTAGGAATATCACCAGTGCTTACAAATTTAGTTACATAACCTTTGTTTGGGATAACATTATTACTATTTGTATAACCAACATAACTATCAGTAGCTTCATTATAACTATCAAGGGTGCAAGAGTTGAATACACTTCCCATTTGCCCTGCTGCAGTACCATTATTTATTGTATTACTAATTGGGATGCCTAAATGATGAAATTTGCTAGGAGTCAAACAACGTTCGATACTAGCTGTACCACTACCAGAATAACCATTATCTAATAAAGAACCAGTACCAGTAGCATCAGACTTAACTACTAAGCCTTGGGTTCCTGATATTGTAATTGTTCCGTTTACTGTTAGTGCTTTACCTGCATCAACAGTTAAAACAGCACCATCTGCAATAATTACATTGTTGCAAACAGCAGGATTTGAATTATTACTTGTAACATGAGGTTGATTAGTTGCAAAAGTAGGTATCCTTATATCACTTCCAACATCAGGTATCTGATTATTACTCCAGTTTTCTGCAACATCCCAATCTGTTGAAACATTTCCAGTCCAGCTTGTTCCTACTATCATTGTTCCATTTACATAATAAATGTTGTAATTTGATAAACCTGTTCCAATTGCTGCACTAGGCACAATATCATAATAATTTGCTACGGCTCCTGATGTTGCTCCTGCACATGTTAAAGTTACATTACTAACAGCATCACTATAAACTAAACCACTTGTAATAAATTCACTTCCTGTAAAAGTAAATGAATTACCCACAGGTTTTGTTTGATTATTTGCAGTAATTGTAAGTTGAGCTTTATTTATAGTTAAACTTTGACTAACCTCTGTGGCAGCATTATAATTTGCATTTCCAGTTTGGTTAGCAAGTATATTACAGCTTCCTTGGGCAACAATATGAACTGTGTGACCTGAAACTGTAGCTATGTTAGTATTATCACTTGTAAGAGTTACTGTAAGTCCACTAGTTGAAGTGGCTGGAATAATATAATCAGCAACACCATAAGTTTTGGTTGTTAATGTATTAAATGTAATAGTTTGATTTGATTGATTGATATCAATATTTGAACTTGCACTTGCACTACAACCATTGCTATTTGTACAATTTACACTTATTGTTTGTGTCCCTATGCTAGTCCATGTAACAGTTGCAGCACTTGTTGTACTACCGGCAGTAATTGTTCCTCCACTTACACTCCAACTGTAAGAAGTCATTCCTGAAGCAGTTGTATAGACATTTCCTGTTGAAAAAACACTTGCTGATGCACTTCCACTTATTGTTGGCACAGGCAATGTGTTAACTGTAACATTTTTTACTGTTGCTGATGCAGCAGTACAATTATTTCCATTAGTATAATTAACACTTATACTTTGTGATCCAGAACTATTCCATGTAACAGTAACTGTATTTGTTGCACTTCCGGATGTAATAGTTCCTCCTGTTATATTCCAGGTATAAGGGTTCATATTTGCTTCAGTTGAATAAATATTTCCTGTTGAATTAATACAAACAGATGCAGAGCCACTAATTGTTGGTGTTGGTAATGGATATGTAATAAATGCTCCCGAAACTGCACTTGTTGCATTTCCGCAAGTGCCTGTTACAACACAATAATAATAGAGCGTACCTGCTGTTGTAGCTTGAGGTGTATAAGTATTTGTATTAGCTCCATTGTTTGTATTAAGCGAAGTTCCTCCACTATTAACATTGTTGGCATTATAATACCATTGATAGCTTAATCCACTTCCACTCGCTGTTACACTAATTGATGAGAAACTTTCATTTACGCATTTTGATTGTCCTACTATTGACGGACTATTATTTATTGAAACATTTACACATGGAATAAATACCCATGCAGCACCAACATCACTATTATCATTAATACCACCTACAAAGGCTGTACTACCATCTGACGAAAGTGAGACAGCTATTCCTTGACTTGCAGAACCTGATGCTCCGGCACCAATAAGTTTATTTCCTTTTTGTGTCCATACTCCACCAGAACGTGTAAAAATCCAAACAGCACCTACACCAATATTATCGCTATATCCTCCTACTATAGCTGTATTCCCATCTGATGAAAGTGAAATTGACCAGCCTTGCAATACACCCCAACTAAAGCCCAATATACCTCCAGAACCAACTAATTTACTTCCTTGTTGTGTCCAGCTACTACCCGATCTAGTAAAAACCCATGCCGCACCAACTCCACTATTATCAAAAACTCCTCCTTCAATAATAGTATTTCCATCGGATGAAATGGAAACTGAAGAACCATGCTCAGGGCTATTAATACCACCGGTGCCTACTAATTTATTGCCTTGTTGTGACCAACTTCCTCCCGAACGAGTAAAAACCCATATAGCACCAACTCCATCATTATCATAAGAACCACCTTCAACAAATGTATTTCCATCTGAAGAAATTGAAACAGAATAGCCTTGATATGAATTAGAAGAAGTACCGATAGCACCTGTCCCAATTAATTTATTGCCCTGTTGTGACCATGCACCACCGGAGCGGATAAATACCCATGATGCTCCCCTTTGATTATTATCTCCATACCCACCTATAACAGCTGTGTTCCCATCAGCTGATATAGAAACTGAACTACCTAGCATTGCATTAGTAGTAGAATCAGAACCAACTAATTTATTTCCCTGTTGTGTCCAAACTCCAGCTGTACGAGTAAAAACCCAGGCAGCTCCAGTATAATTATTATCAGTAATTCCTCCAATTATAACAGTATTTCCATCAGCTGAACAGGATACTGAATTTCCAAACGATGAACTTCCAACATTTGAGCCAACTAATTTATCACCCTGTTGAATCCACATATTCCCTGATCGTGTATAAACCCATACTGCACCTGTTCCGTAATAATCATTAGATCCACCAACAAAAGCGGTATTATTATCTGCAGAAATTGAAACAGAAGTTCCTTGCATAGCTGAACCTTCTGCTCCCGCACCAACTATTTTGTTGCCTAGCTGAGCTCCGGGAAAAGGTGTTGGAGTTACAGTAAAATTACTTGCTCCATTAGCTGTACCTGCTACAGTTGTTAGCGACACTGTACCTGTTGTAGCACCCGGCATAACCATAGCTACTAAAGTAGTTCCGGTATTAGATATAACTATTGCGCTTGTTCCTCCAATTGTAAAGGCTGTTGGATTACTAAGATTAGTACCTGTAATTGTAACCAATGTCCCAACTGAACCACTTGAAGGACTAAAAGATGTAATTGTTGGTGGTTGAGCTATGGTATATACCCATGCAGCACCAACACCACTATTATCATTATTACCACCTACAAAGGCTGTACTACCATCTGACGAAAGTGAGACAGCTATTCCTTGACTTGCAGAACCTGATGCTCCGGCACCAATAAGTTTATTTCCTTTTTGTGTCCATACTCCACCAGAACGTGTAAAAATCCAAACAGCACCTACACCAATATTATCGCTATATCCTCCTACTATAGCTGTATTCCCATCTGATGAAAGTGAAATTGACCAGCCTTGCAATACACCCCAACTAAAGCCCAATATACCTCCAGAACCAACTAATTTACTTCCTTGTTGTGTCCAGCTACTACCCGATCTAGTAAAAACCCATGCCGCACCAACTCCACTATTATCAAAAACTCCTCCTTCAATAATAGTATTTCCATCGGATGAAATGGAAACTGAAGAACCATGCTCAGGGCTATTAATACCACCGGTGCCTACTAATTTATTGCCTTGTTGTGACCAACTTCCTCCCGAACGAGTAAAAACCCATATAGCACCAACTCCATCATTATCATAAGAACCACCTTCAACAAATGTATTTCCATCTGAAGAAATTGAAACAGAATAGCCTTGATATGAATTAGAAGAAGTACCGATAGCACCTGTCCCAATTAATTTATTGCCCTGTTGTGACCATGCACCACCGGAGCGGATAAATACCCATGATGCTCCCCTTTGATTATTATCTCCATACCCACCTATAACAGCTGTGTTCCCATCAGCTGATATAGAAACTGAACTACCTAGCATTGCATTAGTAGTAGAATCAGAACCAACTAATTTATTTCCCTGTTGTGTCCAAACTCCAGCTGTACGAGTAAAAACCCAGGCAGCTCCAGTATAATTATTATCAGTAATTCCTCCAATTATAACAGTATTTCCATCAGCTGAACAGGATACTGAATTTCCAAACGATGAACTTCCAACATTTGAGCCAACTAATTTATCACCCTGTTGAATCCACATATTCCCTGATCGTGTATAAACCCATACTGCACCTGTTCCGTAATAATCATTAGATCCACCAACAAAAGCGGTATTATTATCTGCAGAAATTGAAACAGAAGTTCCTTGCATAGCTGAACCTTCTGCTCCCGCACCAACTATTTTGTTGCCTAGCTGAGCTCCGGGAAAAGGAGTTGGTGTTACAGTGAAATTACTTGCTCCACTTATTGTACCACCTGCTGTTGTTACAGAAACAGCACCTGTAACTGCACCCGGCATAACCATGCCTACTAAAGTAGAGCCATCATTTGATACTACTATAGCGCTAACCCCACCAATTGTAAAGGCTGTTGGATTATCAAGATTAGTTCCTGTTATA
This sequence comes from Bacteroidota bacterium, assembly GCA_037134755.1. Classification (GTDB taxonomy): domain Bacteria; phylum Bacteroidota; class Bacteroidia; order Bacteroidales; family JACABE01; genus JBAXLO01. Next base: position 19,818 of record JBAXLO010000064.1, read on the forward strand.
GTTACCAATGAGCCGACAGGGCCATTTGCGGGGGTGAATGAAGTTATTATGGGTGGTACTAGTACTTCCCTTATTCTATGATTCCCATAATCTGCTATATATATATTGCCGGAGGCATCAAGGGCTACTCCCATTGGGGAAGATATTTCAGCTGAGCTTGCTGCTCCTCCATCCCCTGCAAAACCAGCAGTCCCATTTCCTGCAACTGTGGTTATAATACCTGTACTTGCTGTTACTTTACGAACTCTTTGATTACTTTGGTCTGCAATATATATATTGCCGGAAGCATCAAGGGCTACTCCTGTTGGGTAATATAATTCAGCCGAGGTTGCTGCTCCTCCATCACCGGTAAAACCAGTAGTCCCATTTCCTGCAACTGTGGTTATTATACCTGTACTTGCTGTTACTTTGCGTATTCTTTGATTAAGGTAATCAGCAATATATATATTCCCTGAGGCATCTATAGCTACTCGGGTGGGATTATATAGTTCAGCAGAAGTGGCAGCACTTTCATCCCCGGCAAAACCAGAAGTTCCATTTCCGGCAACTGTAGTTATAATACCTGTACTTGCTGTTACTTTACGAATTCTATTATTACCATAATCTGCAATATATATATTGCCGGAGGCATCAAGGGCTACTCCTGTTGGGTAATATAATTCAGCCGAGGTTGCTGCTCCTCCATCACCGGCAAAACCAGAAGTCCCATTTCCTGCAACTGTAGTTATAATACCTGTACTTGCTGTTACTTTACGAATTCTTTGATTAAATATATCTGCAATATATATATTGCCGGAAGCATCAAGGGCTACTCCTGTTGGGTAATATAATTCAGCCGAGGTTGCTGCTCCTCCATCACCGGTAAAACCAGTAGTCCCATTTCCTGCAACTGTGCTTATAATACCTGTACTTGCTGTTACTTTACGAACTCTTTGATTATTTTGGTCTGCAATATATATATTGCCGGAGGCATCAAGGGCTACTCCTTGTGGGTAAGATAATTCAGCTGAGGTTGCTGCTCCCCCATCACCTGAATAACCATAAGTAATCCCATTTCCTGCAACAGTGGTTATTATACCTGTACTTGCTGTTACTTTACGAATTCTATAATTATAAAAATCTGCAATATATATATTGCCGGAGGCATCAAGGGCTACTCCTTGTGGATAAGCTA
>JBAXLO010000065.1:0-20732 GCA_037134755.1 Bacteroidota bacterium
CTGATTTAAAATCAGAAGTAAATGATTTTATAGATTTTCTGTTAAGTAAAAGGAAAAAAGAAATTAAGAAAAAATCACCAAAATTTGGATGTGCAAAAGGGCAAATTTATACATCTCCTGATTTTGATGAACCATTAGAAGACTTTAAAGAATATATGTAATGAACTTGTTACTTGATACACATACTTTGATTTGGTTTCTGAATGGAGACGAAAAATTATCTAATAAAGCTAAATCTGCAATTGAAGATACTAAAAATTCAAAAATTGTCAGTATAGCATCAATTTGGGAGATTGCAATTAAACTAAGTATTGAAAAATTTAAATTTACAAAAGGATTTAAGCATTTCCTTGACATGGTAGAGGATAATGGTTTTGAAATACTGCCGATAACATTTGAACATGCAATTGAATTATCGACCTTAGAATTTATACATAGAGATCCATTTGATAGACTTCTGGTTTCTCAATGTATAGTTGATAAGTTAATTATCATTACAAAGGACATTAACATCAAAAGGTATAAAATTAAGACAATTTGGTAAAAATAGCCAGCAGCCCAAAAAGGCAAAGTACCACGTAACATATAAGTAATAGATTTTATAGAATAAGAATAGTTTTTCTTCTTTTCATTAATATTTAACCCCGAGCTTTGGATCTTAATATAAAGAGAATGATAAATTATGAATGAAGGCAATATGAAAAATAGTTAAGAAAAAAAACTGACAGAAGCCCCTCAACTTCGTAACCGATGTATACCTTATGGATGAAGGTTAGGACTTCATAAAAGAAGAGACTGCCTTATCATAGACAGCCTCTTCTTAATTATAAAAATCGTTTTATTATTGAATAATAAGTTTCTTGGTTTCAACACCATTAGTATTACTAACTTTCATAACATATATTCCTTTCGAAAAGTCAGATAAATTGAGCGAAGTCTGCTCTCCATTCCATTTAAATTCTTTTAATAATACTCCCTGAAGATTGTAAACTCTTACATCAGCGGTATTATTGAAACGTCGTGTGGCAGTTAGATTGAATATCCCTTTTGCTGATGGATTAGGATAGACATTTAGTTTAAAATAATCTAATATGTAATCGGCATACATGTCAGCAGGAACACCACCATAATAGGTTACCAATTCGCCACCTACATATAGCGTTGGATTGTAAGTATCGGTACATGTGCATGATGAACTTGTAACACAATTAGGATTAAATGAACTGCACATATCAATGTATGAAGGCGCAAATTCGTACATCAAACTCACATCATTACCAATCTTTGATGATACATCATAACGCCATAACATTGGAATAGAACCGGGGCACCAGCCTGCTCTTGCATATTGCCAGGTACCGCTTTGAGGGCTACATCCGGTAGGGTTAGGATTACAAGTTCTCCATAAATCCTGCGAGAAAGTAGTAGTTCCATTTATTTTAAAGTGATGGGTAAGTTCGTAAAATTCGGCAGCATTACTAGTATTATTAGGCCCACCATGACCGGTAGTCATAACTCTGATGTAAGCAGCATCAATGTTTGTATCACTTAGCTTTAACTGGCGAACTTCAACTGGTTGCAAAGCCACACCTCCGGTAGTATAGGTGCCCATTGGGTAGGAGCCTAACCATAATTTATCCATCCACGTATATTTGTAGGTAGGAGTGCCCGCTTTATAATTAAGTGTAAGAGTTACCTTTGAATCGGAAGGGAAATTAGATCTTATATCAATCTTACCCTGCAACTGAGATGCAAAATCAGTAACATCAAGACTGTCGCCACAAGCTAAAGCATAAGGTGTGATATAACGAACCAACTCAACCCAATCACCGTTTGCACCTCTTATATTAATATAAGAAACAATATCCCAAGGATCGCAACCTTCGGGAGGACATTCGTACTTAAGAACAGCTGTTATTTTAGTATATGTTCCGGTAAAGCTAGGCAGAAGCTCTGTAGTGTCAAGTTTCTGATTAGTTTCGTCAGCAAAATGTAAAGCATTTATAATATTAAGATTTATAGCAGCCGAATCAGGAACTACCTGAAATGAAATTACCTTTTGTGTAGAAACACCTCCGGAACTATGAGCTGTAGCTGTTAAAGAATAGGTGCCAAAAGCAGGTGGAGTCCAATATCCAATATAATAACCATTATTAGTAGCCTTAGCATTAATAGTCTGACCTCCGTTTAAGGTAAAAGTAACACCTGATACACTCAATAAATCAGTATGATCAATTGAAGTGGCAAACGACATTTGGATTGGATCTAAATGTGGTGCCCTAACAATATTATTGTCAACAGGATTCTTTATATCAATATTAGGAAATATGTACAAAGGATTGTAAACATTGAAAATAATAGTATCGTTAGCCGCAGGGGCAACAGTAATAGTGCCAGGTTGCTTAGCAATAATTTTAACAACACCTGTATCTCCCGTAAGGGTAACTAAAGTATCGCCCGAAATAGTTGCAGGCCCAATAATGCTACACGTAACAGGTAATCCTCTACTAGATACAGGGTGAATTACAAAAGGAGCATCTGTAGTAAGATGATTTGTTGGAGGATTTGAAAGCATAATATACTGATAAAGTAATCCTCCGGTATTAGGCTGACTGATTGAAATATTATCAAAAGCAGAATAACCGCCTAATGCCTGTATAAATATCTTTGACCATTTAGCAGGATCTTTTCTATCAGCTGAACCAGGTGTTAAGCCTAGATTTAAGTTTTGGACAGCAGGGATATTAACAAAGTTGCCATTAGGTTTCTTAGCAAATAAACTTGCAGCACCGGCACCACTGTTAGCATCAAAATCAATAAAGATTTTCCAGGTATTCCATAGGCTCATACTATCGTAAACTATTGGTATTTTAGTTCCATCAGGTTTCATAAACACACAATTAGCTGCACTTGCATCACTCAAATAGATTCCTATACCACCTTCATTAGCTTCGTAAGCAACTTGTTGTTCAACACCGGGAACCAAATAGCCATTATTATTTTTGTCATACCCAATGCCAAAGAAATCGCCCCACCACGCAGTACACATATCTACTTGAATTTCCATAATTCCACCAATAGCAAAATTAAAAGGGAAGCCGGTTGTTGTAACTCTTGAAGCAGTTCTACCATAATTAGGTCCGGGGTAATCATAAAATACACCCAATGTATTATCTGGTGTTGTTGAGCCTGTTCCGGCACTTGTGCCTGGTCCGGCCATGTTATAACCTACCACAAGATCATAAGTGCTTCCGGTATTAACTACAGATGTCCATCCATCCTGACCATTTAAATTAGCACCAATTGTAAGATTGTTAAAATCGTATTTGTATGTTATCATTTGTGCTTGTGTAAATGACAACTGCATTACAATAAGTAGTGTAGAAATAATAAATATTGCTTTTTTCATTGATAAAAATTAATTAATTATTAAAATGTTCTGATAATTTATGTTTCTAATTAAGACATCTCATTAAGAGAAATCAAGTTTACAAAGATACAGAAAGATCATATTATTTACAAATTAAATTAATGTGGCTTGTTTGTAAAAATTTTTAAGTTTATTTAATTGTAGTTATATGGTAAATATAAACTATTTTTGCATTAAAGTTTTAAAAATGGTTCAAAAGTATTTTGTTAATTTAATTCGACTTGTTGCAAGCTTAATCTCAAAGATTAATTTTAAGAAAACACTTATAGTTACATCTATTGTTTTTGTTAGTCTTTTGATTGTGCTTTTAATTTTTAGAGGTGCAATCGCAAGAGAGTTGTTGAATAAAAGAATTAATAGTTTTAATAAGCATTACCAAGCAGAGTTAAAGGTTGGTGATTTTCATTTCAGTGGTCTTTCGGCTATTGAACTTAACAATATTTCGTTAAAAGCAATTAATAATGACACGCTACTTACAATAGGCTCCGTATATGCTAAGGTTGATTTTTGGAAATTATTTATTTTTAAAGTTGCTTTAACAGATTTTGAATTAATCAATGCAAATATTTCATTAGTTAAAGAAGATACTGTTAACAACTGGAATTTTTTATTAAAGAAAGAAAATAATGACACAACAGATGAAAATAAGCTAAAGGATAAAGACTATGCTTCGAAAGTTAACAGTATTCTCAATGCTATTTTTAATAAGATACCTTTAAATATAAAGATACTCCAATTTAATATAAATGCATTACTTGATGGATATCGAGTTATGGTAGTTTTGCCGGAACTTACTATTAATCATCATACTTTTAATACAAATATATATATAAAGGAAAAAGATAATGAATCGAAATGGGTAATAGCAGGGTCCTTGCAACCTGCTGATAATATAGCTGATTTTAAAATATTTTCATCCGATAAAAATAAAGTAAACATACCTTATATTACGCATAAATGGAATTGGATGTTTGCTTTTGATACTGTCCATTTTAGTTTTTCGGGCAATAAATTATCCCATGGAATTGCTTCTTTCGAAGGCTCTTCTTCAATAAATGGATTAGTGATTAATCACCCTAGAATTTCAATTGCAGATGTTTTCTTAAACAATGCTTCTATTGATTATAAAATTAATGTTGGCAGTAATTATTTTGAACTCGACAGTAATTCGTTAATTGTATTTAATAAGCTAACTGTTAATCCTTATATATGTTATCGCCCATCACCAACCCGACAATTAACATTTAAGATTCATAAAGATAAATTTCCTTCAAATGATTTGTTTCAATCATTACCTAAAGGATTATTTACTAATCTGGAAGGTATGCAAACCAAAGGGGATTTGTCGTATCATCTTGATTTCTTTGTTGATATTGATCATCCTGATTCTATTATCTTTGATTCGGATTTAAAAAGATATTATTTCTTTATAGAGAAATACGGGAATACTAACTTTACTAAGTTAAACGAGCCTTTTGTATATACTGCATATGAAAAAGGTGTTCCCGTTAGATCTTTAATAGTAGGGACTGAGAATCCGAACTTCAGACGTTTAAATGAAATCTCGGATTACTTAAAAAATTGTGTTTTAATATCAGAAGATGCAGGTTTCTTCTGGCATAGGGGTTTTTTGCCCGAATCATTTAAAGAAGCTATTACTAAAGATATTAAGACAAAAAGATTTGCTAGAGGTGGAAGTACTATCAGCATGCAATTGGTAAAAAATGTTTTTTTAAATAGGAACAAAACTATTGCCCGAAAAATTGAAGAAGCTTTGATAGTATGGTTGATAGAAAATAATGGATTATCAACCAAGCAACGAATGTATGAGGTTTATTTGAATATTATAGAATGGGGACCAAATGTATATGGAGCCAATGAAGCAGCAAGGTTTTATTTTAATAAAGATGCCGCACATCTTACTTTATCTGAATCTTTGTTCCTGGCAAGCCTTATTCCGCATCCAAAATGGTTCAGATATTCATTTGATGAAAAAGGAAACTTAAAACCTTTTCTTTCCAATTATTTTTCATTTGCTTCTAACAGGCTGTTAAGAAAGGAAATGATAAATCAACAGGACTTTGATAATCTTCGTCCAAATGTAGATCCTAAAGGTCCTGCAAGATTCTTAATAATTAAAACTGATTCAGTTCCGGTAGAAACTGAAGATTTTCATGATAATTTTTAATAAATAGTTTTGGATATCGAAATAATTGTATAATTTTGCACTCGCAATAAAGGATAATATTGACCGATGGTGTAACGGCAGCACTACAGCTTTTGGAGCTGTCTGTCAAGGTTCGAATCCTTGTCGGTCAACAAAAACAAAATTAAAAGCACTCTATTAGGGTGCTTTTTTTATTTAGGGGAAATGAATAAAGGAACGTTTAATATATTTATTAAGAGTAAGTATTAGTCTAAAACTTATTTATCATATAGTTGTTTATATTAAAAGTTGCTTGTGTTTTAACATGATTTATAATATAATTTTAGATTATAAACTGATAAAGCAATAGTTTTGCAGCGGAATTTTAAGAATATGAAGCAGTTTGTTAACAAATTTATTTGCATTTCACTTAGTATAATAACACTTTGGTTATTTACTAATGCTTCTATTAACCAGCATAGTCATATTATTAATGGGACTATAATTACACATGCTCATCCTTACAAAATAGACAAAAACAGCAATAGTCCTTTCCAATCTCACAAACATAGTAATTTTTTATTATTTATACTTGATCAGATTTCAAATCCGATTACAATTTTAGTAATAACAATTGGGCTATCAGTAATATTATTCAGAAATATATTTTCTATATTAATTTATTATATTTCCATTAAACCAAATACTGATTACTTGTATTTTGGCACATTTAGGGCTCCTCCTTCTTTAGTTTAAATCTCGCATTTCATTTTGTTCTTCACAATCATTTATTGATTGTTGCTTTTTTATTCATTTAAATAAATTTTAATATGAAAATAAAATGTTTGCTTCTAATTGCGTTGTGCATTAGTTATAACATTAAAATACAAAGTCAAACATCATTATCGTTGAAAGATGCTTTTGATTTGGCTAAGAAAAATAACCCCTTTTATAATGCCGAAAAATATAATACAGATTTAAGCAAAGCTGATTTAACAACTGCTAAATTGCAGCTAAATCCAAGCTTTGGAGCGTCATATACTCAGGTTACTTCTCCAAAATATTTTATGGAGAATACTTCTGCATTAAATGCTGCCAATAGGCAACTTAGTTTTCAGGTTGGGAAATCATTTCAGGTGCATGGGCAACGAAAATATAAAATCCAATCTGCCGAGCATGATTTAACGCTTTCTCAATCGAATTTGAATGAATATGAGCGCAATTTATTGGCTGAAGTGGCTAATAAATGGCTAGAAATCTGGTATGAAGATCAAAAATTAAAGATTCTTAAATTAGCTAAAGAAAATTCTGATTCTTTAATTAAAATCAATCAGGTAAGGTTAAAAAATGAAGTCATTACTAAGACCGAATTTATGCGTACCGAAATACTTGACGACCAATATCGATTGCTTTTAATAAATGCTCAACAAGATTATATAAGTAGTATAAATGATCTGTCTTTTATGTTGGGAACATCAGATAATATGATTGTTAATGATAATGAAGCTTCTTTTTCTATTCCAATAATTAATCAATATGATTCTATTCTAAATTATGCTTTAAATAAAAGAACAGATATTCAGGTTAATAATGAGATGAAAGAAAAAGCAAAAATTGACATACAATTGCAAAAAGCAATGGCATATCCTCAACCGGAGGTTGGAATTAACTATAGTACCCAAAATCAGGTTCCTTATGTGGGTGCTTTCTTAAATATATCGCTTCCTACCTACGATCGTAATCAGGGGGAGATTGAGAAGGCTAGCATAACTTTAAAGCAGTCGGAAAGTTTGCAGAATGCTACTGTAAATAAGGTTAAGAATGAATTGCAGACTTCATGGAATGAATATATTACTTATAAAAATTCTTATGAAAAATATAAAGATATATTTCAGAAATCAGAGAATGTTTTAAAGACAGTAAGGCTTAGTTATTTGAAAGGAGGAACCACTATTCTAGATTTTCTGGAAGCCGAAAGAAACTGGTTTGATCTACAGAATCAATACAATGAAGCTTTTTATAATTACAAAAAAGCTTATATAGATTTACTTTATGTTAGCAATTTAATACAAAATATTTAAAAAATAAAAAATAATGAAAATCATTATAAAAATTACAAGTCTAATCATTGTTATCTTCTTGTTTTCAGGATGTAATAAAAGTGAGAAAAGCACTTCTACAATAACTGCCAGCGCAGATCCTATTGTTAAAGAAGGAGGGAAATATATTGAGTTTCCCAATGATATAAAATACGAAAAATTATTTCAGGTTATTGAAGCTGCCAATATTAAAGGGCAACTTGATTTATCTGCTCCAGCAACAGTTATTGGAAGAGTAAATAAATCAGGTAATCAGAATTATAAATCTCTAATTCTTTTTAATTCAACTGAACTTACCAACATTTATTCTTCTTATCTGCAAAATTTAACTTTACTAAAGACTTCAAAGATAAATTTCGACAGAGTAACTGATTTGTATAAAAATGGTGCTGCAACCGGCAAAGAAATGAACGATGCTTCCGCAGAATTGCAAAATATACAGAATGCTATTGCAGGTAATGAAGCTCAATTGAGAGAACTGGGCTTAAATGCGGAACATTTAAATACAGCTGCGACTGGAACTGTTTGGTTGCTTTGTGATTTAGCAGAATCTGAATTAAATACGGTAAAAAAAGGACAAACTTACGAGCTTGAGTTTCCGGGCTTCCCTGATGAGAAATTTAAAGCTAATATTGATGTAATTGCTGATGTTGTGAACTCTGATACTCGAAAAATTAAAATAAGACTATCTCTTTTGGATAATGCCGATAGGATTAAACCGGGGATGTATGCAAAAGTTAAGTTCGAGGCTCATCATGAAGGATTAATGGTTCCCAAAAAGGCAGTTATTAGTGCCAATGCAAAGTATTATGTTTATATAAAACAATCGAATATTCTTTATGAAAGGAGAGAGGTTTCTATCTCTTCAGAAACAGGCGATTTCATAGAGATTGCCAATGGTGTAAAAATTGGTGAAAAAGTGGTTACTACTAATGTTTATCTCCTTAAGGGAATAAATATGGGAATATGATTTCATCATATAAATCAAATTGTTAATATCATTTTCATAAAAAGAATATTTTTAATTGAAAAAATTACATGAACAAATTAATTGCATTTATAATAAAGAGTCGTAATATAATATTGATAGCTGCATTGTTAATTGCTGCTATCGGTGTATGGGCTTGGTTTCAATTGGATATAGAAGCCTATCCCGACATAAGCGACAATGAAGTTGGGGTGATAACACAAGTAAACGGTTTGCCGGCCGAAGAAATGGAGCAACAGGTTACAATCCCTATAGAAAGGGCTTTAAATACCGTTCCCGGAGTTATTTCTAAGAGGTCAAAGACTATTTTTGGGCTGTCGATAGTAAATCTTACATTTAATGATAAAACAAATATCTATCTTGCCCGACAATTAGTACTGGAAAAGCTAAAAGATGCCCAACTACCCGAAGGTGCTGAGCCTGTTCTAGCGCCATTGACAATGGCTATGGGAGAAATATTTAGATACGTAATTGAAGCTCCCGATTCAGTTTCTGTGACACAGTTGAGGGAGATTCAGGACTATGTTATCATACCAAAATTATTACAGGCCGAAGGAGTTGTAGATGTTAATAATTTTGGAGGATTAGTCAAACAATTTCAGGTTGTAATCAATCCACTTCAATTGGAAAAGTATAATCTTAAAGTACAAGACATTGCTGATGCAATAACTGCAAATAATAAGAGTACGGGAGGTAATTATATCAGAATTGGCTCTTCGCAAATGAATATTCGTGGAATCGGAAGAATTGCCAAGACAGAAGACATCCAAAATATTGTTGTCGACAATAGAAACGGTGTTCCTATCCTTATTAAAGACATTGCTAATGTGGAAATTGGCAATCTCCCTCCTGCCGGTATCTTAGGTTATATCGATAAACAAATAGGGAGTTCAAAAAGCATGAGTATTGAAGGGATTGTTCTTTTAAAGAAGTTTGAAAACCCTTCGCGCACAATGGTCAACGTTATGGCGAAGGTTGATGAACTTAACAATGACATTCTGCCAAAAGGCATAAAATTAAAGACCTTTTACGACAGAACCGAATTAGTAAACCTCACAATTCATACTGTTGCCAAAACATTGATAGAAGGGATTCTAATTGTCCTATTGATTTTAACATTATTGCTCGGAAATTGGAAAGCTGCGGTAATTTCTGCAATTGCTATCCCTTTTTCGTTATTATTTGCCTTTATATGTATGTATTTGATTGGAATACCGGCAAATTTACTGTCGCTTGGCGCAATTGACTTCGGAATAATCGTTGATTCCGCTGTGGTTATGGTCGAGGCTATTTTTAGGAAGATAAGTCAGACTGCAACGCTTGATAAAGAAGATGGCATCAAAAATATAATAATCCGTTCAGCGAGAGATATTCAAAGGCAGATATTTTTCACGGTCATTATTATTATTGTTGCTTTGTTGCCCATGTTTACGCTTCAACGTGTTGAAGGCAGGTTATTTTCGCCAATGGCATGGACGCTTTCTTTTGCAATACTAGGATCGATGATTTATTCTTTAACTTTAGTTCCTGTTTTGGCAAGTTATATTTTTAATAATAAAACTATTGAACATAAGAATCATTTATGGAATTTTATCCAAAAGATTTATAATTATATTATTTATTATGTTTTAAAAGTTCCTAAAACTATAATGATTACAGGAATTATTGTCATAATTATGGGTATGTTTATCGGAACCAGATTAGGGACAGAATTTTTGCCCGAACTTGACGAGGGATGTATTTGGGTAAGAGTATTTTTACCTTCAGGAATTTCTTTGGATGCATCAAGGCAATATCCTGACATTATCCGTAAGGAATTAATAAAATATGACGAGGTTAAGGGTGTGATGACGCAACTTGGACGAAATGACGACGGTACTGACCCATTCGGACCCAATAGGATAGAAGCAATGATACAACTTAAACAACCTTACAGCGAATGGCATTCAAAGAGGAGTAAAAAGGAGTTGGTTATAGATATTAAGAAAAAACTGGAGGATTTAATCCCTGGCGCCAGTTTTACTATCACACAACCCATTATAGATATGGTTACCGAGAACGCTACGGGTTCATCGTCGGATCTTGCTGTATTTATTAACGGGAAAGATATTGATACGCTCCGTAAATACAGCGAACAAATACTAACTATTACAAAAAAGATAAATGGAGCTTCTGAAACCGGAATTGAGCAAGAAAATAAGCAAACTCAGCTTGAAGTTAAGATAGATAGGAATGCAGCAGCCCGTTATGGTATTAATGTTTCGGATATTAATGCAATGTTGGAGATGGCTATCGGTGGGTTTCCCGTAAGCAGTTTGTGGGAGGAAGAAAGGCGGTTTGATATTACGCTAAGGTTCAATTCGGAAAGTCGCAATACTCCTGAGCAAATTGGTAAGATTTTGGTGCCTTCCAAATCCGGTTTGCGTATCCCATTAAATCAATTAGCATCAATTAAACTGGCAGAAGGACAGACAGTTATTTGTCGGAACCAAGATAAGCGACAGCTTACCGTAAAAACGAATATTCGTGGCAGAGATCAAGGTAGTTTTGCTGGCGAACTAAGAAATAAGATAGAAAACCAAGTGAAATTGCCCGAAAATTATAGTTATGAGCTTGGCGGTCAGTTCGAGAATCTGCAACGTTCGCAAAAGCGTCTAATGTTCATCATTCCATTAACTTTACTACTTATTTTATCTATTTTGCTGGTGCTTTTCAATTATCAATTTAAATATGCATTAATAGTTATGACCAACATCCCATTTGCTGTTATTGGCGGTATAATAGCCCTTTATATCCGCGGAATTAACATCAGCATCTCGGCCGGAGTAGGTTTTGTTTCGCTTGCGGGCGTTTGTGTTATGGCGGGTGTATTGTGGATAAGTTATTTAAATAAGGTTGGCCGAAAAAGCAATGTTTCAATCGAAGAGCTCATTATTAAAGGTTCTTTGGTGCAATTTCGTCCTATTTTCCTAGTTTTGCTTATCGCGATTATAGGTTTGCTTCCGGCAGCTTTAAATACCGGTGTCGGGTCGGATGTGCAGCGTCCGTTGGCAACTGTAATCGTTGGAGGCTTAACGGCGACCTTATTATTTGCACCTATATTCTTACCAAGTCTTTATTATTTGGTTGAGCGCAAAAAGAAGAGTGCCTAAAGTACTTAAAGTTATTAAATAATTATGAATTACGAATTACGTTTTGGGGTAGAAAAAAGTAAAACTTAATTTGTATTTATTCTAATACTTTAGACACTATACTTTAGTGATTTGTAATTTAGAATTCATGTTTAAAAAAAATATTTATGCACATTAAGTACTTTATGTATTTTGAACGATATTTTTTTTAATTCGTAATTCGTAATTGAAAAGAGCTCTTGTAAATTATTTACACGAACTTTTTAAAGTTTAACTATCAATAATATTCTCCGAACTAATAGATTCTTCAACGTCGATAATATCCTTAGTTTCTTTACTTCTTGAAGAATAATGTGCTCTTATTTTTCTGCGGCTTTTATATAATGCAAACATTAAAATAACTATAAATACAAAACTCCCAATTATTACAGTATAATCATTATCTGAAATTCCTAAATTATCGGGATCAACTTTTATAATCTTTTTTGTGTTAAGAAAAACAATAAAAACAGCAAAAGCATTGTTAACAAAATGAGCAATAATCGGCACCCAAAGATTTCGAGAATAAACAAATAAATATCCTAAAATAACTCCCAAAAATAAACGTGGAATAAATCCAAAAAACTGAAAATGTATTGCACTAAATAAAATAGCTGAAACCATAACAGCCACATGTACATTATTGAACCAATGCTTGAAAACTTTTACTAAAACTCCCCTAAATAAAAATTCTTCGCCAATTGCAGGCAGTATTGCAATCATTACCATATTAATCAGAAGTCCTTTTAAAGAAGTCTCTTTAAGGAAAGTATTAGAAATAGTATCATTATTTAATTGTTGTGTACGCATCCATTTTTCAACGCCTTCTAACCATGAAGGGAGGTGCATAGCCTGATTTATTGAACTTAACCATACCGTAAGTGGTATTGAAACAAACATTAACAATATTGCAGTAAAAATAGAGAACATCCTTGGCTTATGTCCAATTTTTAAATATCGTTTTATATCTTTGTTAACTAAATATGCAAATAGTAAGACAGGTAAAATAAAAACTCCAATTTCATTAATAATCTGAATATATTTTAAGAAATTAATGTTGGTTTCATTCATTGTATCTTTACCCCAAATGGGCATTGCTATAGCTAATCCTACTAGATTAAATATAAAAATACATATAATCATTATAACTATCAGACTGATTAGTTTGAGAGATGATGGGAAATTTTGTAAAAATGGATCTCGTTTTAGCATCAAATTATAATTAAGCTACAAAAGTATTAAAATCATTTATCTTTTATCAATTTATTTTAATTTATTTAATAACAAAGTTATTAACCAATAATACTTCTAATCTTATTAATTCATTAATAAAATCAGATTTTTTAATATATAAAAAAAGGTATGAATCTCAGAAACTGATCTGGTATTCATACCTTTTATTATTAATATTTAAATAATTATTATTGCATCCACCAAACTTTAGTAGTAATAGCATCCGCTTGTGAGCTATAGCAACTTTGATAATTAGCAAGATTATACTGAACTTCACTTGGTGGAATCGTAAAACGATAATAGTTTAATGCATTCCCTTCACGAGGAAGTAATCCCGATGGAACTCTTCTTACCAATGCATAAGCTTCCTGAACTTGTCTGAAAAGATCAATATATTCTTGAGTATAAATTTGTTTCAAGCGATCATCAGTACTCGTAAAGTTAAATAAATCAAATTTAGATTGAATAAGAGTATATGTTAAGGTAGTTGGTATTGTAACCATAGTATTAAATTTAGAACCATCATTTAGCAAACTTGTTTGCCCCATAGTAGTTTGCCACCATACAAATGATGCATTTACTCCCGATAAAAATTCATTATCTGCACTACTAGGATCTGCAGCAACACCTATTCCTCTTAAGAAAGCTTCTGCTTTAAGGAAATTAACTTCTGCACCGGTCATTAAAATATCCGGTATATAATCCTGATCACTTACAAAGAAATAATTAAAAGGTGAAAATAAACAAGTAGCACCTTTAATAGCATATCCAGCAGCAGAATTTCTTTGTGTAGCATAAGGCACACCACTTTCTGCAGGTGTGCTTACATTAGGAACATTAGGATAAGCAACCCATTTACTTTTATTATTGGTGTCAAAAAAAAGATATGCTCTGGCATCAAAAATACCACTTCCATCAATGCTATCATGAGCTGATAGTTGATGCCACATATTAGAACCCATTCTTAAATTCTGTTGTCCCATTGCCCATTGCTGACGTTGATCTTTATATCCACAAAGATAAGGATAAATAGCTGCCACATCACCTGTGTAACCATTAATATCGCATCCAACAAGCACAGGATGTTTATCTGGATTAGATATGATATCGCCTATTATCTGTGCTGATTTAGTAGGTTGTTTGCTATACATCCGCATTGCATAACGAAGACGCAATGAGTTGGCAAACTTCTTCCACATTGTTAAATCACCAAAAAATAATTTATCAAAGACCTTAAAAGTAGCATAAGGCTCAGCAGTAGCAGCAGTATTAATATTTGCATCTGCCCAAGCTAAATCATCAAGTAATGATAGATAAATACTTTGTTGTGAATCGAATTTTGGGTGGAGTTTTGATATATCCTGAAACCCATAACCAGCTTCAGAATAAGGAATGTCTCCAAATAAATCAGTCACTTTATAAGTTTTATAGGCTCTCATTATTTTCAACATAGCAATCATATTATTCAACTCATTTGAAGGAGCATCAGCTGCGAATCTTTTTTCAAGTTCCCTAAAATTAGGGAGAGCATTATAATAGTTTGACCATATTTCTTCTGTACCTATTGTAGTATTTTCCCATGCTTGTTTAAATTGAGCTGCTAATTGTGTTTGAGGGTATAATTTTTCTTCATTAACATAGAATTCTTCGTTCCATCCAAGAATACAGGAACTAACAACACTATTAAACAAAGAGCCATCACTTGCAGTTGTAAAAGCTTGAGGATTATTATTTATTTGTTCAAAATCTTTCTTACAAGAAACATTTATTAAAACACTTATCAAAATCAATAACAAAAAAGATTTAATATTCATTGTAGTAATTTTTAAAGGTTATTAAAATTTAGCATTTATTTGAAATGAAAATGATCTGACACCGGGCATTGCAGCAAATTCAAAGGCTTGTGCATCGCCAGCACCAGCAACACCTTCAGGATTGATATTATCAGGTAGTGTTTTGTAGAAATAAAATAAATCTCTACCAACTATTGAAAAAGTTAAGCTTTGGAATACCTTAGTTCGTTTAATTAAATCAGCAGGTAGTGTATAAGATAGTGCAATTTCACGACATTTAACCCAAGTGTTTTCTAATATACCGGGGGTTGAAATATAATCACCCCATTCCCCAGCATTTGGATTATATTTATAGTAATAATGTACTACTGTAGTATTTGGTGTACCATCCTGATGAACACCCGGTAATATTACTCCAACATTACTTGTATGTCCTGATGGGTCAGTATATGGTAAACCGCCTCCATTTCTTTCAATTAATGTCTGAGGACTTGTACCCAAAGCCAAACCTTCAACATAATCTCCACAATAAATATCTCCACCCCATTTTGTATCTATTAAAACACTTAAAGAAAGATTTTTATATTTGAATTGTGTTGACCATCCACCTGTAAATTTAGGACACGCATTTCCAATAGGTACTCTTGTAGGTGTTATTAAATAGTGTGTCCCTGCAGCATCAACTACCGGTTTCCCATTCTTGTAAACATAATCATAACCAGTAATTGTTCCAAAATTATCACCTGCTTTTAAGATCTCAGCTGGACCATTCAAACCCCAAATATTACCTATTTCATAGCTATCAGCAGCTCCGCCTAAACTCAATACCGAATTCCTATTCCTTCCGTAGTTTAAACCAGTTTTCAATGTAAAATTCTTTTCTTGAATAGGTACAGTATTTAATATAATTTCAATCCCTCTGTTAGTAAGAACTCCTTCATTTGTTCTTATATAGCCAGCTCCTGACGAGCCTGGTATTGGCAAAGTCATGATTTGGTCGAATGAATAAACATAGTAATAAGTAAAATCAAGATTTATCCTTCCTTTTAGGAATTCCATATTTGCTCCTGCTTCATAAGAATTTACACGTTGTGGTAATAATGCAATAGGAGGAATAGTGCCTGGAAAACTTGATGACTGGCTACCACCAAACAAACCTGTTGTATAAGCAAAAGCTGTTTGATATGGATCAGTATCTGTTGCTGTTTGTGAAGCTCCACCTCTTATCTTTAAGAAATTAAACCAATCACTTTTATAATGGAAAGCCTCTAATGGAAGAAAACTTAAAGTAGCTGAGGGATAAAAATAAGAATTATTATTTGTTGGTAATGCTGATGACCAGTCATTACGTCCTGTCAGTTCCATAAATATAAAATTATTGTAAGATAAATTTACAAAGGAATACATTGAGTTAATTTTCTTATGCCATACTGTTTCTCCAGCTGCAACTGTTGACAAAGCATCACCTGTTGCCCCTGTTGATGCATTTGCCTGTGTATAGTTTGAAAAAGTTAACATATTTGGATAATACCATGTGCCTGATTTCCCATTAATACCATAAATAATTCTTTCCCATGTTGAACCACCAACATTAAATTTTACATTAAACTTTGAATTATATAAACTATCTTTTGATGCAGTAACTAAAAACTCACTATTATTACTTCTATCACGTTTTAATGAGTTTGAATATAAGCCGTTTTGCAATCCAATTACATCAATAGGTTTATCAATGGTTTCGTATTGATCCAGCTGATAGTCCATCCCTGTTCTTCCCATAAAACTTAACCATTTAGTAACATCATAAGTTAAAGCAACTCCACCTACCAGTTTATTTCTATCTAAAGTTGTATTGTTATTAAAATAATCCCACCATAAAAATTTACTTATATCACTATAAGGAAATCCTGACTTTTGATTTTGTGTTCCATCTGCTAGTTGATAGCTTCCAAAATCTTCACGAGCTGTGTAACTACGAGGCCAACTATATGCAAGACCTTTACTAAATGAAGTTTGAAGATCACCTAAATCAGGAGAGTTCAAACGATGATAATCCATATATGAAGCTGTAGCAATTACATTAACTTTATCAGAAACCTTTAATGCAGTATTTAAATTTATAGTAGTTTGATTATAATTAGAATTGTAAATAATTGCATCATTATCCAATCTAGTAATTGATAAACGCATAGTCCCTCTATCGCCTCCACCTTCTAGTGAAACATTATGAGTTGTTGTATGTCCATTTTTGAAAGGTATTTTAAGATTATCAGGTTGAGGAGACCATGGCTGTATGGTTCCATCCCAATATCTAACAGGTTGCCCTAGCATAGCAGGACCCCATGAACTTGCAGAGCCATAATAACAAAATTCTGCTGAAGTAGAAGAAGTATGACCTTGTTGATCTAATACTAAATGATCAGTACCATATTGTGGGAAAGGATTTATGGTATCCATCCTCATTGTTGGAGGAGTAAAAGCAACCAATCCACCAAAACCATATTGATTCTG
This sequence comes from Bacteroidota bacterium, assembly GCA_037134755.1. GTDB lineage: Bacteria > Bacteroidota > Bacteroidia > Bacteroidales > JACABE01 > JBAXLO01. The sequence continues at coordinate 17,371 of JBAXLO010000065.1, forward strand.
TACATCCCTATATAGATATGGTGTAGTTACTTTATAACTTACATTATAAGATACTCCAATTCCTTTTTGTTTCTTACCTTTCTTTGTAGTAATCAATAAAACACCGTTAGCACCTCTCGAACCATACAACGCTGAAGCTGCTCCTCCTTTAAGTACATTTATATCTTCAATGTCAGCAGCATTAATATTGTTGATAGCAGAACCCCAGTCTTGTCCACGGGCAACAGAAGTCATTCCGGGATCATTTTCTACCGGAACACCATCAATTACTATAAGTGGCTGGTTATTCCCCGATATATTATTATTCCCACGGATAGTTATACGTGTAGTGCCTCCATCAACACCATCGCCATTTGATATCTGAACACCCGCAGCTTTCCCACTCAAGGCACTTACTATATTAGATGCATCAGCTTTTTGAATATCATCACCACTAACTTTTTGTGTTGAATAACCTACTTCTTTAGTTTGTCGTTGAACACCCAAAGCGGTAATTACTACTTCACTCAAATTGTTTACTGTAGGTTGAAGTCTTACATTAATAACTGTTTTCTTACCAACTAGTACTTTTTCCGACACATAACCTATAAAGCTAAATGTAAGTGTATCTTTTGGAGAAAGATGCATGATAGTATATTTACCATCCATATTTGTTTGCACAGCTTTAGTAGTTCCTTTAATGGCTACTGATACAAATGGTAATGCCGACCCATCTGTTGAAGATGTAACACTACCCGAAACATTTACATCCTGTGATACTGCTATCGTAGCAGTTCCGACAATAAATAATAAAAAAAGTAAAATTTGCTTCATCATAATTATGTAATTATTGATTTGATAATTTATTTGATCTAAGTTTGATTATTTAGTAATTTAAAATCTTTATTAGTAGTGTTCATGCGCTTCTTTTCTCTAATCTGCTTTATTAATCCCCCTACTATTTCTATTTTAAAACACACAATCAATTATTAAAATTTATTTATTCTTATTACTACCCAATTATATTTTTCACACTTTAACCTTCTGAATATCCTTTTATTTCTCCACTCTATACTACTACTTTACTTATTCTAAAATCTACATCTTTATTCCAATACAAAGTAAAGACATATTTTGATAAATAGCAAATAATATTTAACATTTTTTTCAATTCATCCTTTAAACTTTTCTATTTATCTAAAAAAGTGTCTTGTTTTTTGACTTATTAAGGCTTTAATCAGTTCTTTTAAAAAGGCAATTTTACACTGCTAAATTAGTAATAAAAGTAATATGTTTACTATAAATATTAAATATATTTTAATGTATTAGATAAATAAGCTGAAATCTAAACTATTGCTTCACAAACTTCCTTATTACTGTTTCTTTATCTGAGCTTAGTTTTAAGATATAAACTCCTTTCGCGAAAGCGGAAGTATTTATATTTGCTCTATTATTAATATAAGATGTATATACGGTTTGCCCGATAAGATTAACTATTTCTAGCTTTTGCTCTGTATTAATATTTGTTTCTATTGTAAGATTGTCATTGGTGGGATTTGGGTATAAAGATATTACCTCTGTTTTTATATATTGTATTTCTTCTATCCCCGTTGGATCGCAGCCGGGCTGCAGGCAACCCATACTATCCATTTTAACAAGCCATAGACATTGATAAGAAGTATCCTGTTGAACATCTCCACATATTATTATCGAATAATCATCATCAATACAAAAATCATTGGCGGTATTATCAATTGTATGCGAATCATTAAATTTATAAAACATCCGATAATAAATACTATCGCCATTTGGTTTTAATTTTAATACCCAACTGGGAGTATACCAATTTACTCCATCACCAAAAAATGTTGATCCAACTACCAGAATATTATCATTTCCCAATACTTTAACCATATTAGGATAATTAAATGTTCTTATTGTATCATATTGTTTATCCCAAATGGTGCTACCATCTGTTTTATTCAATTTTAAAATCTCTATCTTTAAATCAGAAGAATTTCCTGGTATTGTAGAATAGGCATACGCAGTAGCCACTATATAATTACTGTCATTGGCTAATGCTACAACTGCAGGACCATCCTGATTAGGTCCACCATATTTATTACTCCATTTAAGATTACCTAATGAATCTAACTTTAAGACCCAAGGATCACCCGAATAAGAGGCTGAATAATAATTCCAACTATAACATCCCAACAAATAACCTTTATCATATGTTTGAATTATACTTCTTGCATAATCAAATCCAGACAGAGTATAAATCTTCCTGAAAATCTGATTCCCTAAACTATCTGTCTTTATTAATAAAATGGCTTGTGTATGTGAAGCTATTACAATATCTCCTCCTAAAATAAATCCTTTATCCATAGTTTCAACTCCTTGCTGAAATTCCATATAATAATAAATACTTGTATCTACAAACTCTTTCATAAAAATAGAATCAAAATTTTGATTAACTTTTAAGAGTAAAGCTGTAGAACCAATAGAATCCCCTATTGTTCCCGAAATAATAAATCCCCCATCAGATGTTTTTTGCAAGCTGCCCGGGTGTCCGGGAAAATAATTTCTTAATCCGTTACCATAATCTTTTTTAAATAGTAGATTACCTTCAGAATCAAATCTGGAGAAATTAATTCTTGAATAATTATTAGAATCTGAAAAAAATGATACTGTTACATAAGTACTATCTTCTTTAACAATACTTATTCCTGCTATATGATTATTATAATAGTTATAGATATTATTAAAATATCCGGTTTGAGCAAAAGATACTGATAATATAGACATGAAACATAATATGATGATAAAGTTTTTTTTCATTTCTTAATTTTCTCGTTGTGCGAAGAATGCAGATGTTGTGCGAAGTTTGTAACTTCGCACCCATAAATTGTAGTTTTCGACTACATAAAATAATAAATTTGTTAAGCTTAATTTGTATAACATCATAACTATTGTTCTCCAATTTATACTGCAAAGATAATAAACATTTACAACATAACTGTTTTTAAAAAATAAGTTGTGAATTTTGTTGCTTTTATTAGAAGTATGCTGATGATGTTCATAGTTTTAAAAACTTCAGCACGTTGTCCCAATTGTCCAACTTTTTTAAAAAAGAAAACAAACGATAAATATAATCCTCGATAATCCGCGTTTGAAAATTAGCGTCATCTGCGTTCTATTAGTCCTACGTTTTAATTGGACCACGGGCATTTCGGCTACGCTTAATGTCTCTCCATTTCTGTTTCACCAAAAAAACAAAAACAAGACGGTCACTTAGCGGAGCCGAGGTGCATCCTTTGCGAAATTCCTCGTTGTGCGAAGAATGCAGATGTTGTGCGAAGTTTGTAACTTCGCACCCATAA
>JBAXLO010000066.1:0-20393 GCA_037134755.1 Bacteroidota bacterium
ATTAAAGAAATTAATTTTATAAAGATATGGGTTTAGTAACTCCGAGCATAGGACTTATCTTCTGGATGACTTTATCATTCGGGATATTGTTTTTTATTCTTGCTAAATTTGCATGGAAACCAATCATGGCTTCTCTTCGCGAAAGAGAACAATCAATTGATGATGCACTTCAACAGGCAAATGTTACAAGAGAAGAAATGAAAGCTTTACATTTTAGCAATGAGCAGTTGTTAAAGGAAGCTAAAGAAGAAAGAGATACAATGATGAAAGATGCACGTCAGATTCGTGATGGTATATTAGAAGAAGCTAAAAACAAAGCTAATCAGGAGTACAATCGTATTCTTGAATCTGCTAAAGAAAGTATTCATTACGAAAAGATGGCTGCTATTACAGAGTTGAAGAATCAAATAGCAACTCTTTCGATAGAGATTGCAGAGAAACTTATTAAAGAAGAACTTTCTGATAAAGCTAAGCAAAAAGCTCTTATTGATAAGATGATGGATAATGTTAACTTCAACTAACCTTAAAAAGCTATAATGGAAGACAGCAGGATACATATCAGGTATGCAAAAGCATTGTTTGAAATTGCTGAAGAGCAAAATTTCGTTGACAGAGCTTATGAGGACACATTACTTATTAAAGATGTTTGCAAATCCAACAAGGATTTCGAAATGTTATTAGCAAGTCCTATCATACATACCGGTAAGAAGGTAGCTATCATTAAAGAAGTTTTTACTAACTCACTTCATCCGGTTAGTTTATCTTTTTTATTATTGATTATTAAGAAAAGAAGAGAAGCTAACATTAGGTTAATAGCTGAGAGTTTTATTCATATTTACAAAGAATATAAAGGTATTAAAACTGCTTATCTAAAGACGGCTATTGAATTGGATGAAACTACAAGAAAAGAGTTTGTTGCTTTATTAGCTGGTCAAACCAACAAAACTATTGAACTTAGAGAAATAGTTAAACCTGAGTTATTGGGTGGATTTGTTATTACAATTGATGATAAAGAATCTGACAATAGCATCTCTGACAAGATACAGAGACTGAAGAAAGAGTATGATGTAAACATTTACGAAAAGAAATTATAATTATAACAGAAAACAACTAAAGTATATAATATGGCTGAAATTAAACCCGCTGAGGTTACGGCAATTTTAAGACAACAGTTAGCCGGATTTAAACTGGAATCAGACTTACAAGAAGTAGGTACAGTATTACAAGTTGGAGATGGTATCGCTCGTATCTATGGCCTTAACAATGCACAATCAGGCGAATTAATAGAATTTGTTAAATCAGGAGTTCGTGGCATCGTACTTAATCTTGAAGAAGATAATGTTGGTGTAGTTTTATTGGGCGATTCTAAAGATATTAAAGAAGGCGACACTGTAAAACGTACCAAGATGATTGCTTCTGTTAGAGTTGGCGAAGGCATGTTAGGTAGAGTTATTAATACTATCGGTGAGCCAATTGATGGTAAAGGTCCTATAAGTGGAGAAACTTATGAGATGCCTTTAGAAAGAAAAGCTCCCGGTGTTATTTATCGTCAACCGGTAACCGAACCTTTGCAAACCGGTATCAAACCTATTGATGCAATGATTCCTATCGGACGTGGTCAAAGAGAGTTAATCATTGGCGATCGTCAAACAGGGAAATCAGCTATTGCTATTGATACTATTATCAATCAAAAAGAATTTTACGATAAAGGTGAACCTGTGTTCTGTATCTATGTAGCATGCGGACAAAAGGGTTCAACTATCGCTAATATAGTAAAAACATTAGAAGAAAAAGGTGCGTTAGCTTATACAGTTATTGTTGCTGCTACTGCTTCTGATCCTGCTGCTATGCAGTTCTATGCTCCTTTTACAGGTGCTGCTATCGGCGAATTCTTCCGCGATACAGGTCGTCCGGCATTGGTTGTTTATGATGATTTATCAAAACAAGCTGTTGCTTATCGCGAAGTTTCTTTATTACTTCGTCGTCCTCCAGGTCGTGAAGCTTATCCCGGTGACGTATTCTATCTTCACTCACGTTTATTAGAACGTGCAGCTAAGGTTATTAAATCAGATAAGATTGCAGCCCAGATGAACAATCTTCCTGAATCTATTCGTCACATGGTAAAAGGTGGTGGTTCATTGACTGCTTTACCTATTATCGAAACTCAGGCCGGTGACGTTTCTGCATATATCCCAACCAATGTAATTTCAATTACTGATGGTCAGATATTCTTAGAAACTAACCTTTTTAACTCTGGTATTCGTCCTGCTATCAACGTTGGTATTTCGGTATCACGTGTGGGTGGTAATGCTCAGATTAAATCAATGAAAAAGATTGCAGGTACACTCAAGATTGATCAGGCTCAATTCCGCGAGTTAGAAGCTTTTTCTAAGTTTGGTTCTGATTTAGATGCTTCAACTAAAGCTGTATTGGATAAAGGTTCACGTAATGTTGAAATCTTAAAGCAACCTCAATACTCTCCAATGAAAGTGGAAGATCAGATTGCAATTATCTTCTGTGGTACAAAAGGATTGTTACAAAAAGTTCCTGTTAACAAGATCATTGAATTCGAGAATGAGTATCTAGACTTTATGAGAATACATCATAAAGATGTACTTGAATCATTAAGAAAAGGAGCTCTTACCGATAATGATATTAGTACAATGGAAGGAACTGCTAAAGAACTATCTGAAAAATACATAAAATAATAAAAGGGAAAACGTATGCCCAGTTTAAAAGAAGTTAGAACAAGGATAGCGTCTGTTAACTCTACCAAACAGATTACCCAAGCCATGAAGATGGTTTCGGCATCTAAATTAAGGAGGTCGCAGAATGCTATTCTTAAACTCCGTCCTTATGCTGCTAAACTCCGTGAGATTCTTCAGAATCTTAGTGATAGCATCGAGAATACCGAAGCTGCAAGCTACTTCGAAGAACGTAAATCAGAAAAGGTTTTGATTATGGTAGTGTCTTCAAACAGGGGGATGTGTGGTGCATTTAATACTAATGTTATTAAATTGGTGAATGTTCTTTTGCATGATAAGTATAAAAGAGAATATGCTAATAATAATGTAGAACTTTTATGTATCGGTCGTAAAGCCGGTGATTTCTTTGCCCGTAGAAATTATATTATTAAAGATCGTTTAGATCATTTGTTCGATAAACTTACTTTTGATAATGTTTCGGCTGTAGCCGAACAATTAATGGTTGAGTTTAGGTCGAAGAAATATGATAGGATTGAAATAGTTTACAATCGTTTTAAGAATGCAGCTACTCAGATATTGGTTAACGAACAGTTTTTACCTATACTGCCACCTGCCGAAGATAAAATGGTTACTGCTAAAACAAGTGCTGATTATATATTTGAGCCTAACAAACAGGAAATACTAAACGAATTGGTGCCAAAGACATTGAAAGTACAGTTATACAAAGTTGTTCTTGACTCTTTTGCATCCGAACAAGGTGCTCGTATGACTGCAATGCACAAAGCTACCGAAAATGCTACCGAGATGATAAAACAACTAAAGTTATCATACAACAAAGCTCGTCAGGCATCTATTACAAAAGAAATATTAGAAATAGTAAGTGGCGCCGAAGCATTGAACGGCTAAAACAATTAACAATTAACAATTAATAATTAATAATTAATAATTAATAGTTTTTTAATAATAATGAGAAGACCTTCATCATTGAGTTGATGAAGGTTTTTTTATTATGATAACCTGTTTTATAATTATTAATTTATTCTTTTATTAATATGATTTGTTGAAAAAACAATCTTTGCTCAAAAGGGCTGCCCTTCTTCTCTGTAAATTTATCTATCTGAATATGACATATTTTAAAAATACTGTATTAAAAAAGAACGTTTTTTCGTCCTAAGCTGCTTATAGTTGATAGATGGTCATGTACCGTCGATACATGACCATCTATCGTCGATACATCGCCATGTATCGTCGATGCAAGACCATGTATCGTTGATGCGAAGCCATCTATCGTCGATGCAAAACCATGTATCGTCGATGCAAAGCTTTTTATCATCGATACATCGCCATGTATCATCGATGCAAGACCATGTATCGACGGTACATGACCATCTATCATCAATGCAAAGCCATGTATCATCGATGCAAAGCCATCTATCGTCGATACATGACTTGTTGTCGATAATTGAAGGTATTTATGAAAAATGGGTAAACTTTAGTTTTAGGAGGCTGTTTTTTTGAATTTGTATTTCTATTTTTAAAAATAATTGACCATTTATAAACTACCAAAGTTAAAATAGATATTACAATAAAAAGCCCTACATACTTAATAAATATGCAGGGCATTAACTTCTCTTTTATATTTAAACCCGAGCCTTGGATCTAAACAAAAAGCCCACCTGGTGGCGGGCTTTTAAAAACAGTAATATAAATTAAACAAAAACAGCTCTTATTTTAGAAAGCATAAGTTAAACCTGCTAAGAGGTTAAATCTTTGTGATGGATAGTTATACCAATTGTAATATTGTGTGGTGCCAAAATTGTTAAGGTTAACGAATGCTGAAAATATCTTAGTTACCCTATATTCAATTCCTAAATTAAAATCAACCATACCATTAATTGTTGTAGCTTCTACAACACCTTTATTAAAAGTTCGTGCATACATATTGTTAAATGCAAAGATATCTAAATGAGTTATTATCTTATTATTGATATTATAATAAACTGAGAACTTAGCATCCAACGTAGGTTTATGCCATGCTTTAACCTCATTAGTTGAGTATTGATTCCAATTAGCTACTGCCAATAAAGTTATCTTATCATTGGTTCTCCACTGGATTTCACTATTAATATTAAAAACATTTATATTATCATATACGACTGTAAACATGTTAGATTTAGTAGTATCTGTTACAAATAACGGATATCCATCAATAGATTTGGTAGATAAGCGAGCAGTGAAGTCAATGGTTTTTGTAAGACTTGTGTGAATTCCTCCATAAAACTCAAACTTATTATTTGCATATTGCATTGGAACATTGGTTTCAATATAAGGATTTTCGTCCGATAAGGATTTAAAACTATTGCGTGTAATCTCACCCTTAATACCTGCAAAAACTTTTAAAACTTTAGGGATAACAGCCAGACTTCCTTCAATAACAGGATAAAAATAAATCTTACTTTCGGTGCCTGTTACAAAACTTACATTCAATCCGGCATACAACATATATTCATTTAAATGCGCACTTACAAAAGGTTGCAGCTTAACTAAAGCTGTATTTGCAGTAGCACCGGCTATGGTATTATTATAATAATCCAGATTAGCTTTTAAACCTATAGCCTGTCGGTTAGCTAGTTTAAACAACTTTAAATTTTGACTAACGTCAAGTCCCAACTTAACATTGTTTTCACTACTTTTGTAATAATCACTAAGATTGCTATAACCTAACGTTAATTTATAATCTAATGAATTAGAATCAACATAATTACTATAGTAAGATGTATTTAATCCAATTAAAGCATAGCGTTGTTTGGTATCTTTAATACTATTAGATAAAGCAGCGTCATTATGATCGTAACCATAATAGTTTAAAGCATTTCTGCTAAAGAAAACTTCGCCATCTAAAGTTGATTTCTTTAAGTATTTCTTACCATAAACTTCCATATTTAAATCAGAATAATCACTATTACTATAGTCCTTTATGGAGCCTGTGGACGAAAGATACTTAATATGAGCACCAAAGGCATCTGTTTTAGATCGAGTAGTGTTAGCAAACAATTCGAAATATGGAGTAGTATAATTACCAAAACCAGCTTTGATTAAGTTCTTATATAACTTAATAACAGGTTCGCCAACAACCTTTGCAGCTTTAATAGGTTCGAGCGTAATTGAAGTATTTATACTATTAGATTCGATTCCATAACTGAGTTTAGGAGTTTCAAAAACAGTATCCTTCATAGTTGGGTTAAAAGTTATCTTATAAGCATCTGATATTGTTGGTTCGTAAGCAGCTACAACCACAACAGTATTATCAATAACACCAGGTTGCGCAAAGCTGACCTTATTAATAATAATGCTTAGCAACAGCATTAATAGTACTTTACTAAACGACTTATGTATAATAGATTTAACTGGCATTGTTATGAGTATTTTCTTAGTTATTATTTTCATTTTTTATTTAATTAAAAGAGTTTTTCTTCTTCTTTAGTCTTCTTTTCACCATCAACATTAATCTTGACCTCATCCTCTTTTAATTTCTTTAAGTCCTGTTCCTGTTTCTTTTGCTCAGCTTTCTGTTTTTCTAAAGTAAGTACAGCAGCAAGCTTCTCTTTTGCGACAGCAACCAAATCAGGCCCTTCATATTTATCGATAATGCTTTGTAAAGTAGCTTTTGCCTGAGGAAAATTATCTTGTTTTACATAAATATCAGCCCAAAGGATAAGCATCTTAGCTAACCAATATTCGCTTGAAGGAGACCCGCTTATAAAATCATAAATTATATTTTCGGAAGTAGTATAATTGCCCAATTTATATTGAATTGAAGCCAGATTATACTTAGCCTCAGCATTAATCTCACCATTTTTCGACTTAGCTAATACCGAGAATTCAGACTGAGCTTGCATAGTGCTATCCATTGCCATATATGCTTTGGCAATAATAAAATGAGATTCGTCAGCTAGTTCATTAGATATTTTAGGAGTTGCAAGAACATTATTAGCAGCAGCCATTGCTTTATCATATTTATTGAGTTTTGCTGCCGAACGCATAATACCCGTTCGTGCAGTCATTATATTGCTGTTATACTCGGCATCACTTTCGAGTCGTTGATAATAATTATAAGCTTTATCATAATTTTTCTTTTCGAAAGTTATTGAAGAAGCATTAAGCAACGCCTTCTCTGTAAACTTAGATTTAGGAGCCGTTAAAACATATTCATAACTTGTAAGCGCATTGTCAATATTCCCTGCTTTAAATTCGCATTCAGCTTTATAGAAGTTAGCAGGCACAAGAAAAGCACCATTTGGATACTTAGTTATATAACTTCCAAAGGCAGGTGCAGACTTTTCGCAATCACCATTAAAATAAATATTCTCAGCGGCTACATACGACATCGAATCTTTTTCTTCGACACTAAAACTATTTGCAAAAGGAGTGCCTTTAACCCAATCAAGAAACTCATCAACTTTATTAGTTTCAACATAAATATTCTGCATAGTGGCAAGAGCTTCTTTAGCCGAAGATGTTCCGGGATACTTACTTATAACAGTTTTAAAAGTTGCGATAGCCTCCGTATAATTACGCATATTACGTTGAATTAAACCTATCTTTAATAAAGCATCTTTGGCATAACTACTCTTTGGATAATCAGAATAAATTTCCTGATAGTACTTTAAAGCCTTCTCGTTATTCTCGATAATAAGATAAGTATTAGCTAATTCGTATTTAGAAGCTGCAATATAAGTTGATTTCTTATACCCATTAATAATTGTAAGGAAAGTATTGATCTTTGGTTCAAATTTGCCCTGAACTCCTAAAGAAAGAGCCTTTTGATACAACGCATAATCTGCATCAGGTTGCTTAAGTTCAATAGCATTGTTATAATAATCAATTGCATTTGAATATTCTTTATTTATAAAATAACAATCAGCTGTTCGCAAATAAGCATCATTGATAATTTTGACACCTTCTGATTTTCTATTCAATAGAAACTTCTTAAAATACACTAAAGCTTCGGAATAGCTCTTCTGAATAAAATTAGTATAACCAATGTTGTAATTTGCCAGATTATATTCAGGCATACTGTAAGCGCCAGGGCTAACCATGAACTTTTTGTAACTCTTTTGTGCATCAACATAAGAATTATTACGATAATAACCTTCGGCTAACCAATAATGACTTAAAGCAATAATAGACTCATTATAATCATATTCAATAGCTTTTTTAAACAATACTTCAGCCTCATCCAATTTGCTCTCGTTAAATAAATCAACCGCCCTGTTAAAAACAATTCGTTGATAAGCTTCATTCAGTTTTGAATCTCTTTTCTTAATACTTTCAATTGATTTTAAAGCTTCTTTATAGTTCTTAGTTGTTAAATATAAACTTACAAGATAGGTTTGTATCTCATCAATCTTAGTTGAATTAGGATAATCCTTTAAATACTTCTGAAAAGATTCAATTGCATCATTATAAGGATTTATTGAAAGCTCGTAAGATACTTTTGCATAGTTATACAAAGCATCCTCTTTAATTTTCTTATCTAAACCATTCTTATAAGCAGTTAGAAATGCAGTACGTGCAAATTTCTTATTATTTATCTTAATATAACAATCACCTAAATGATACCATGCATTCTGAGTTAATGAATCCTCAACAGTACAAACCTTTTGAAGAGAGATTATGGCAGTATCATATACATCTGTTTTATAATAAGCATATCCTAATTGATAATCATCATCTCTTGTTAAATGTGCGTTCGTCTTTTCCTGATATATTTTTAAATAAGGAATAGCCTCTTTATACTTATTAGTTTTATAATACGCTTCGCCAATAAGATGCGCAAGTTCCGGAGCTCTTTTAGGTGTAGAAGTCTTAAACAAAGGAGGAGCTACCTCTAATAACTCATCATACTTGCCTTGCATGTAAAGAATTTGCGCAATATAATAAGGAACTATACTGCCAAAGTTCTCATCTTTTTTAAGCTTATTGAAATGAATTAAAGCTGTTTCGTAATTCTTATCCATATATAATATATGTGCATAATAATAAGTAGCCGGAGTTGCATACTTTGAATTACCATCCTTAACATCACCCAAATGTTTCTTAGCCTTATCGTAATTAGCAGCAATAAAATAGCAATAACCTTTCTTAAAGTTATACTCGGTAAGTTGATCCTTGCTTAAATCATAAGTATCTACATTATCAAAAGAAATAATTGCCTGCTTTTGCTTGTCAGTTGATGATTGATAGCAACCTAACTTGAACCATGCTTGATTTATCTTAGTGTTTTCAGGATAATTATTAATAAAGCCTGTTAATTCGAATTCAGCATCTTTATTAAATAACTCTAAAGAGGAAATAGCTGCATAATAACTTGCATCAGCAGTAATCACAGACTTAGGATCATTTAATTCTTTAATTACTTGCTTAAACAATTCACGAGCTGCTCCATACTTTTCTTTGTTGAACAGTTCCATCGCATCACGATAGCGTGCTCCGGGATTCTTATAAATAGCTGTTTTCTGGGCATTAACAACAGTCGAACCAAGTATTGTGATAAATAGAATTAACAGTTTAACTTTTCTCATAGTTTATTAGATGATTTTGTATGTAAAATTAGTCATTAAGTAGGCTTGTATTTAATTATAAATACATTACTTATCAACAGGCGACTATTAATAACTTTCTTATCAAAAAACACGCTAGAAATAAGTTAAATCAACTGTTTTCAATTATATTATGACAATATTTTTATGAATTTGTTATGCAAAAAACAAATTCTTTTCGTATCTTTGTAAAAAATAATACTTCAAGAACATTAAATTTGGAGTGCCTAAAATTAAAGAATATAGAAATAATCTAAGGTATAAATTAAAAACAAATTAAAAAAAGGAGGAAAGAATGTCTTCGAATGAAAATGCAGAATGTTGTCCTGAATTTAATCCAGCACCATGGGATGACAAAATAGTTGAGTGGGATAACAAAAAGTTTATCAAGGATCATGTATGTACGCTGTTTTACATGCCAATGAATTTTGGGAAGCTCATGAAAAAGCTTACTACAAAAGTAGAAAATGCTAAAGCAGAAGTGCCAGATTGGCTTTGCCTTTCAGAACATACTTCCAAATGGAATATGGATATTTACTTAGCTGTGGATAAAGAGGTGCCTGATGCTGAAAATACTTTAATCAGTGGAAAAATGTTTACTAAAGTGTACGAAGGTCCTTTTAAGGATACCGGCAAATGGCATAAAGATTTTGAGAGTGTCTTAAAAACTAAAAACTTTACTGCCAAAAAGATTTATATGTGGTACACTACCTGCCCTAAATGTGCCAAGAAATATGGTAAGAACTACACTGTTTTTGTAGCACAGATATAGAAGGTAAATTATCGTAAGATAACCTTAAGTCTGCAAGAAGGTAGTTAAAACATTGATTTAAACCTAACATGTGGGGTGTAAAAAATCTTAATAACAAATTTATTAACTTCACTCCACATTTTTAAACAATGTATGTCTTTATTCATAAAAAGTTTGACCAATGTTCTCCTCTTTCAATTCTTTTTATTTGAGTAGTTTTTACTTTTAACATAGATATTTTTGCGTTCTCTAAACTAATTTCTCCTAACAAACATGAAATACATAAACATATATCTTGATTAATTAAATTTGTTTTCCATAAAGGAAATTAATTTTCGATTGTCTTTAAAAGTATTTAAATTCAAAGTAAGACATCTATCATTAAATGTCATTTCGTGCATTATGGAATCTGCTTCATCGTTAAGGTAAATCACACTATCCTTTGAAGATTTAACCCAGTTTTTATTAAAATAAATAGTGTCCTGAGCTGTTAAATTAATAAAGAAGATAAATGTAATTATTATTAAGAAGAAAATGTTTTTCATATGTTTTATTTTTAATTTGTTTATATAATATAATATTCTAATTATAATTCATTCCACCTTTTTAATTCGACAACATTGCCCCGATTTTCAATTGCATTAATATCTGTATTTTTCGTCAAATGATTTGCTATGTTATTAATGAAAACTATAATTTCATTACCTGTCATTATATTATTAATAAGTTTAATCGCTTCTCTAAGCTCATCTTCTGATTCATAAGAATTATATTGACTCATATGAGTATGCCAATAACAATTCCCTTCAATGTTATCAAATCCAATTGTAATTTCATTATCTTGAGTAGTAATCCAAAGTGTTAACATTCCCGACTTACTATGATACTCAATAGTCATTGTGTCATTTTCTATTTTGAAATGATTAATAAATTGAGGGAATTGTTTTAGCATTCCATCCAAAACATATTTTGAAAATTCTTTCTGATTCATTTCTCTTTTAGTTTTACTTTTATTAATAAAATAAAAATGTAAAAGTATAAAAATGACAAGTATCAAACCAATAATCATTAATGTAATGTTGGGGTTTATGCCCCCACAACGACACCTTTCTGCAATATCATTAACCAAAGAGATTAGAAGAAATGCAAACCCTAAAATAAATATAATCACTTGCACATATATGTGTCTTATCCACCAGTTATTTAATTGTTTTGATAATCTTATAGGCAATCCAATAATAAAACATACACCTACAGCGATACCTGACATTAGTAAAATTGGTAATATTACAGTTGAATTTAATTCGTTATGTACATCTAATGATAATAGGTATGTAATTATCAATATAGATACAATTAATGCAATTGTTATTTGAATAAAGCTTGTTTTATTAATTAGCTTTTTATAAATATTTTTAAGAATCATGTTAATGAATATTTTTTTTCCATGCAAAACTAATTCTTTATACAATACAACACAAATTAATTCTAATATTTTATATTGCTTCCTTCTTCACCATCACTGCATTTATTGTATATGTTGCTTTCTTATGCTTTTCGGGATTAATTAATTTTATAGGTTGAATTAGAGTTTCAAATTCAGGATGAGTAAAAGTAACAGTGTCGGCATCCTTAGTATATATTTTTATGGTATAAATACCATCGATATCAGATGTTGTAGTTTTCTTTTGTTTCCCTGCAATAACAATTACTTCCGCAAGTGAGTTTGTTTTATTGATTTGAGTAGTTTTCCCTTTTATAAATATTGTATAATGCTTATGCGCTCCCGGTCTTTTGTGTAGTACTCTTGAGTTGTCATAACCAATTATAAATGTCCTATTTGTAGTTTTATAGTTATGCACAAGAGTGTCCATCATATTTCTGAGCATTATTCTACATCCCTCAATGTTAAGCGGTATCTGCTTGATGAGGTTCGCATTGGTTTGAGAAAGCAAATCTCTTTCAGGTTTAATGGTTTTAATTTTTAATAAATCACTTTTAAGTTTATTAATCATTTCTATAGTAATTCCGTAAGGTAAAAGTTCAGTAACCAATAACAGCGATTTATCACTAATATTTGTAGCTGCCTGATAAAAATCACTATCAGTCATAAGTTTTAGCTTGGTTATAGGATAAATAAGCAATTGCATTTCTTCAATGTTTTTGACAGAAAGGTAATATAATCGCATATTCTCTTTAATCTGGAAAGCTAATTCTGTTATAGTTTTACGCAGAAATGTTTTACCTACTGTAATAATTTTAGTTGTCTTACCTAAATTTTCATTAGCTTTTTCAATATTTTTAATGGTGTCGTCTAATTGTTTAACACAGTCAACAATAATTTGACTGCCACTCCAAATAGTACTATTTTTATGCATAATATGGCTTACCATCTTAAACATTCTATAATATACAGCTTCAGTTTCTGTCAATTTGTGTGTTTTTAATTATTAATGATTGATATTAGTTCGTTTAAAAATATTAATTATTGCCTATCTTAACGCAACAAATGTACTTAATATTCACATCAATTACATTATTTTATTTAATATTATAATAATAAATAATATTAGCTAAAATTAAATTAAAGTTATGGAAACATAAGTATTGAATATCTGAAATATAAATCCTATTTATTGAAAATAAAACCTTATTTAAATAACTTAAAATCGCATTTATAAAACTTATTATGTCATTATTTTATAATAATGACATAATAAGTTTCAATAATGAGATAAATATTCAAATAATGCGAATAATTGTTTCAATAATGAATTAAATATATTCAAAAATGAAATACTAATTTCTAATAATGGGATTAAAAGATTAAATAATGCTTTTTAATATTTAAGAAATGAAATTATATTTTTCAATAATAAAATAATTAATCAAGCATATTAAGATTGAAAACATGATTAATCGTTTTTAAAAGAGAAACTTTAAGATTACAACAACATACTATTTTATGACAGAAGGCTTTTTTGGCTTCTTAAGTTTAGAAGTATTTTCTTCAACCTTAAATTTTATTATTTCCCTTACCAAATTTAAAGGGATGGGTTTGTTTATTGGGAACTGTATAGCACCTTTTGAAGTCTTGTATTCCTTTAATGCTTCTTTGAAAAAGATAATTGGAGATGCAGTTGGATATAATCCGATATGATTCTTGGCAGCGGCAAACCACAACAACATCCCGTTTTGTTTGTAGCCGGGCATGTTATAACTTATTGCTTCTTGTGCTTCGGGAGCTGTTTCTTTAATTACTTTTCTTAAATTCTCTAATATTTCTTTTACTTCTTTAGGGAATGTTGAGATGTATTCGTCAACAGTATTGTATGTTATTTTTGTTTCCATATTCGTTTTAATTTTGTAAAAGTATAAATTTATTCAATACAATCAAGGTCTGCCTGTTCCTTCACATGGATTACATACATTACCACCTGTACAATACTCAATAATTGTATAGCTTAAGTTACTAATCGGCTTGTTAGTTACTTTAAGTTTAATATCAGGCTTTTTATATTCTTTCTTCAAACATTTAATCATTCCCATTGATTCAAAATTATAAGAAGGTAATCTAAATTTAGTTTGCTTCCAGTCTTCAACAATAATTCCGTAATCACCTGATTCAATATCAAAACTAAACGCTCCTTTAGAATTAGTATAAATCTCTTTAACGATTTTGCAAGTATCGGAATTGATTAATCCTTTTATTACATAAATCTTTTTCTTGTTAAAAGGTTTAATCTTATAAGTGTTGTCATTGGGCTTTATCTGCACACCTCCGCACCATGTTTTTTTATGCATTATGATGCCACTTACCTGATAAAACTTATTTGTATGGCTCTTAATACTATCTTGTTTAAGTGTCTTATTCTGCTTTGTTTCTAAGTGAAAAGTGTCATGTTTAACATCATTATTCTTATTGTTACAAGCAATTGCCCAAATAACTAATGCTATTAAATAAATTGCTTTCTTTTTCATTTTAATTTTAACTTATTTTGTACGTCCGCCTTCAAATTTATCATATTCAATATCGTTGGCTTCCCAAAGCTCTATCTTGTTGCCTTCAACATCAAGAATATGAACAAACTTACCGTAGGAATAACTTTCGACAGTATCAGCGAAAGCTACACCTTCTTTCTTTAATTCAATAACCAAAGCATCCATGTTATCTACCCTGTAATTTATCATAAAGTCCTTGGTTGAAGGTAGAAAATAAGTTGTCTTCTCACCAAAAGGACTCCATTGCGTAAAGCCTTTTTTAGTGGTATCGGCACCTTGTCGCCATTCAAATTTCGTTCCATATTTATCGGTATCCAAACCTAAATGCGTCTTATACCATTCTCTAACTTTAGCAGGGTCTTTGCATTTAAAAAAGATGCCACCAATACCTGTTACTCTTTTTAGCTTAGGTTGATCGTTGCTTTTGGTTACAATAATTGTTTTCAATGCGAAACCTAGTCCGAAAGATGCTACAAGAGCAATAATAATTAAGATTGTTTTTTTCATTGTTATTATTTATAAAATTTAAAACTTAATTCAAAACAAATACGTCGTCATTGCGAGGAGGCACGACGAAGCAATCTATTGTATTTACGACAATTGAGATTGCTTCACTTCGCTCGCAATGACGATAAGTTACTTTTGAAAATGGACTCATAATTAGTATCAATAACTTAACTTATTCCTGAGCAACGATACGAAAGCCAAGTCCGTCACCACTACTTTCTTCAGGGTTGCTAAAGCGAGTTGTAACTTTACATTCAGTGGAATCACTATCCCAACAACCACCTCTTATTACTCGTTCAGTCCCGGTAGATGGTCCGGTTGGATTAGTTGCGTTGCTATTACTTTTATAAATCTCAAACCAATCATTACACCATTCAAAAACATTTCCACTCATATCATAAATGCCTAATTCGTTTGGTGTTTTGTATTCAATAACATTGGCTTGTCCGCTCGAATTGTCATTATACCAACCTACTTCGTTCAAATCATTGCTGCCTGCATAGATAGTTCCTTTGCTTTTGTTGCCGCCGCGTGCAGCATATTCCCATTCGGCTTCGGTTGGCAAACGAAACTTAATCTTAAGTTCATCAGTAAGCCAGTTACAATAATCTACAGCATCATAATAATTAATATTCACTATTGGATGATTATCATTCCATCCCCATGAAGGAGGGTCAGGCATTTGGCGGCCTGTTGCCATACAAAAAGTATTATATTCAGCTACAGTCACAAGGTTTTTAGCGATGCTGAAAGTACTTACCATAACCTTATGCACAGGTCTTTGATTGCTGTCGCCGAGAGAATCTCCCATATAAAAACTTCCACCTTCCACCTTTATCATTTCGGGTTTAATAGGTTTGATAAGTGCTCTGATACTATCAGGAAGAATATTCGGTTGATCGTATGCAATACTATCATTCGACTGTAAATCATTATTGTCGGGAGGTGGCGGAACTGTCACCATTGAAGAGTCATTGTTAAGGGCAATATCATAGATAGCTATCTCATCCTTATATCTTCGGTGCGTGCGCCATAATTCAAAACTTTGTTCAGTAAAAAATAATTTGGCTTCTCCATTATGAGATGCTGTATAAATAAGACAAATACAATCCAGCATTAAACATGAAGTGGATAAAGTTAAAGCAATTGGGTATTTAAAGCCGGCTCTCCAGATAGTTGCAAAAGTTCGGCTGGCAGCTGAATAATGTATCTGTTGAACTTCGATAATAAACTTAGGATATTTAAAATCATTAGGGACAAATATGGCATAAGTATTACTGTCAGGCTTAATTCTGTCCTTTTTTTCTCCTTGCATCAGCAATATTCCGGAAGGCAATTTTATCTTAATTCTTTTGTAATATGCTGAATCAGGCATGATGTTTAGGTTAAAAACTTTGCCTTGTTTAGATTGAAAATTAGCCGCACCTTTGTTCTGAATATTGTATTCTAATTGCGAAAAGCAATTGAATATGAATATAAACAAGAGGCAAAATAAGATGATGATTCTTTTCATAATAAATTAAAAATTGAATAAAAACTAGAGTGTAAAATTAAAACTTTATCTGATACTATCGACAATTAAAAATAAAAAAACCTTCTACCGTTAAGATAGAAGGTTTTTTAATTGTGAATAAATAATGTTAAGGTTAAGCAGAGTAAAGAGGGTAATCTGTGTATCCTTTTTCATCAGCAGAATAAAACATATCCATTTTTAAATCTTCAGACAAAGGACAATTGTTTTTAAATCTGTCAACAAGATCAGGATTGTTGATAAACGGACGACCAAAAGCGATAAGATCAGCCATGCCGTTTTCAATATCATTTTCTGCTCTTTCCTTGTCATAACCACCTGCAAGAATAATAGTATTCTTAAAGTTATTACGGATAAGTTTCTTCATCTCAACAGGGACTTCAGGTGCTCCCATAGCCGAGTGATCAACTAAATGGATATAAGCAAAACCTAATTTGTTGAGCTCAGTAGAAAGATAGTCGTAAGTAGCAGTAATTTCAGGATAGTGAGGCATATCACTTGCTACTCCAAATGGAGACAAACGAATAGCAGTTCTTTCTTTGCCAATTGCCTGAGAAACTTCAGCAGCAACTTCCAAGACAAATCTACAACGATTTACGATGCTTCCACCGTAATTATCAGTACGGATATTACTAATTGGAGATAAAAACTGTTCTAATAAATATCCATTAGCACTATGTAATTCAACACCATCAAAGCCAGCTTCGATTGCATTTTTAGCAGCAGTAACAAACTCTGCTTTAGTACTCATCAATTCTTCAAAAGACATTTCTTTTGGTACTACAAAATCCTGAAGCATTTCAGCATCTGTCCACATTTGTCCGGCAGCTTTAACAGCTGAAGGTGCAAGTATCTGCGAACCTTCCGGCATATTTAACGGATGACTTATTCTACCGCTATGCATAAATTGAATAAATATCTTTGCACCCATACTATGCACAGCAGTAGTAGTTAACTTCCAACCTTCAACTTGCTCTTTATTAAAGATTCCAGGTATACGGGCATACCCTAATCCATTGGGAGAAGGAGATGTGCCTTCAGTAATTATTAAACCTGCACCCGAACGTTGCTTGTAGTATTCAGCCATTAACTGATTTGGTACATTGCCAATTGCTCTGCATCTTGTCATAGGTGCCATTACAATGCGATTTTTTAATTCTAATGAACCAATTTTCCCAGGGGTATATAATTTGAATTCTTTCATTTGTGTAAACTATTAAATTATTATGATTTATATTATTATTTAAACATTTGTTTTAAAAGACAAACGTAGTCATAGGAACAAAGAATAGTATAAAAAGTTTCTTTTAAATCTAAGAAGCTTTATTAATGAAGTTATAAAAACGTTGGATATAATTTAGGATATATTTTTAAAGTCAACTTAGTTTGAAAATATTTAAATCGATTTTGTTGACTTATATCTTTAAAAGTATTATATTTGCATTTTATTTCAGGGAATATTTAAACGGGTTCTTAGTATTTACTTGAAATGTATTATAATTATGAATCTTAAGAACCTTCTTTAACAATATGCTTATGAAAAAGATTGTACTTCAATTAGTGTTTTTAATTTGTGTAATCTCACAAATTAATCAATTAAAAGCCCAAATGGTAGAAACTGTAATAGATTTCAACACCTATACAATGGGTAATCTTAATGGACAGGATGGATGGAAAACAATAAGTACAGGTGGCACAGGAGATATGCAAGTGGCTTATATAGGCGGTTCTAATCTTGCTACACCTGATGTTACACTTGGTTGTTTCTTTAACATTGCAGGAGCAGGAGTAGGAAAAAATGGATATAGAAAGTCTACACCTCAATTAAAATTTGATTTTTCAATTGGAGGCGTGGCAGAAATTGATATCGATTTACTTACTAATTATTGGGGAAGCAGTTTCGGGTTTTATTATGATAAAGATTCAAATGGTTTAATAAATGCTACTAATTTAGAAGGTGGTCTGCAAGTATATAGCAGTACTTATAATTATAGTAATAATAGTGAACATAAGCCAGTACATATTTCGATGCCTAATGGTACAACAATAAAATGTACGTATGATAGTGCCACTACCGGCTGGAGTAATTTTAGACTTGTTGTTGATTTTGAGGCAAATTCAGGTGCTGGTTCACTTACTTTATTTGCAAAGAAACCAAATTGGCCGGCTTATCAAGTGCTTCCTGAAGCAAATAATATCCCATTAAATCTTACTCCCGGTTCCGGTGATAAAAACGACCCGGCTATGTGGAAAACATTTTTAGTACATATGGAAACAGATGGGGGCGGTGTTGATAATATTAAAATTCGTCAGCCTAATACGGGAGGATTACAATATCAGTATCTGACATTTGATAATATGGCTAACTTTCGATTGTCAACAGATGCACCATTCAAAGTTCATGCGTTCTCAAATAAATCACTACCTGTAACCTATACTGTTTCAGGACCGGCTACAATCTCGAATGATACTGTTACATTAACAGGAGCAGCCGGGACAGTAATTGTTACTGCTCATCAACCAGGCAATGCCACGGTAGCAGCAGCAGCTGACCTACCTATCTCTGTTGAAATAATAGATCCTTTATCTTTAATTCCAACGGTTGATATCAAAAATCCTATAGATACTGTAATAGATCCAACACTTGATAAAATTCCTTTGAGTTTTAATATTGTATATCCTCATCATGAGTTGATAAATATTACACAAACAAAGTTTACTATTAATCAAACAGACATATTAACTCCTGATTCAACTGATAATGGATACTATATTGCTTATTGGAAACCAACAACACAAGGACCTCAGACTTTACATTTATCTGTACAAACTTCAGGAGGGGTAACAGTTACCATTGATACAACTTTTATTATTACATCAAATATACCTATATTTACTTATAAGTTATTAGATGCAGTACCTGCCGGATCTTTGGACACAAATGTTATATTACCAAGTTTTGTAGGTTCTTATTCAAAGGTTATGGCCTATCTGGATTACATTTGTCCATGCGATCCATGGGACAGAATTGGAAGTGTAAATATCACAGGGGCTAATGGTTGGTCAACTGAATTGTTGCGTTATATAACACCTTATGGTGTTGCATGCCATGACAGCATTGATGTTACTGATTATATATCTCAAATGCAAGGGAAAGTTTATTTAAAATCATCCTTTACTTCCCCTTCAACGGTTACAATAACTTTAAAATATATTCAAGGAACTCCAACTCATAAATATAGTTGGGTGAGCAGATTGTGGGTTGGTGATTACCCATTTGGTTTGTGGAGTGCATCAGGTGCACAACAACCGGTACCTCATAAAACTGTGAATTTAAATCAAATGTTTAACACACAAATAAAAGCAGCAACCATTAGAATGATAGCAACTGGACATGGTTGGGGAGATGCAAATACAAGTAATGCTGCTGAATTTTATAATGCAACTCATAACATAAAAGTAAATGGCACAACCGCATTTACTCAGCATCTATGGCAGACATGTAACCCAAGTCCTGCAGGATGTTCACCTCAAAGCGGTACTTGGCAGTATAACCGTGAAGGTTGGTGTCCAGGTTCTATAGGGATGCTGTGGAGATGGGATTTAGCTAGTTTTGTAGGACAAACATCGGACTTGATGTATGAATTCGATCCAAATTATATAAACCATTGTTCGGGTGGCGATCCTAATTGTGTTTCGGGAGTAACATGTACTACATGCAATGCAAGTTCAATGCCTCCTGATATTATTGTTCACTCTAACTTAATAACCTTTTATGATGAAGCCCCATTTGGGATAGATAATAATATTATTAATCTTGGATTAGAATTGTATCCTAACCCATCAAATGGTTTGTTTAATTTAGCTTTAGACACTAAAGTTAATACTGATTCTAAAGTAGAAATATTTAATATTAGTGGAGTATTGCTAAAAAAAATGAATTGGAATGGAGAGGCAATTGTTTTAAATCTTAAAGATTATTCAAAAGGAATTTATCTCTTAAAAGTTTCTAATGTTAAAGGTATTGAATATAGGAAACTAATAGTTAAATAATAACTTTATTGCCTGTAATTTAAATACTATAACCCGTTAACAGATTACTGTTAACGGGTTTTATGTTTAGATCAAGATGGGGTTAATCTTATAAATTATGCAAAGACATCTATTATTAGTTTTAAGAATAAATATATGACATAAATTATAATTCTAAATTTAGTTTTAGATAAAAAAGACAAGAAAATTTGGTGTAATAGACAAAATAGTTGGTTTTTTGAAGACGATTTGCTCTAATGGAC
>JBAXLO010000067.1:0-19895 GCA_037134755.1 Bacteroidota bacterium
AGCGATCGTACTTTGTACGGAGTGATATTGAATGGGCATCTGCCATCAATGCAAACTGCAAAGGAGATTATAATAGCTTCGGGTAATTTTGTAAAAGGCGAAAATGACAGAGTAGCAGCGGGTGGTCCACCTTTAACAATGATTACTAAGGCAGAAATTACAACTAAATTAACAAGTATAAATCTTAAACTAGTAGATCGTTCGGGTAAGGAAAAGTTGGTAGCAGATGCTACACTTGTTATGGTAAAACTACGCAAAGTAGTGGATCCATTAATTGTAAACATCTGGAAAGATGTTGAAAACGGAGGACAGAAACTGGAAGCACCTGCACGCCGTGTGTTCGAAGCGACATGGGGTGTGGTTTATAATGCGGTTAAGAGTTATGGATTTTTAAATATAAAATGTGTCGATAGTGTTAGTAAAATTGTTCTAAGAGGCATCAATCTCCGTCTTGGACCTGCTGGTGGAAAAGCTGGAACCAAATCAATTACCGATGACTTTGGTGTTGCTTTAATGAAATCGCGTAATTTTGAACCTACATTCATAACTGCCGATAATTTAAACTATGAAATGGTTTCTCAAGAAGTAACTCTTGTAGAAGGCGAAACTAATGTAATTGTTTTAAGTATGATATTAAAAGCAGTTGTTTAAAGTAGAAAATAATTACGAATTACCTATTACGTATTATGTTTCAATCTGTAATTCGTAATTAAAATAAAAGGCTTTATCAATTTATTTGGTGAAGCCTTTTTTAATGCCATTTATCAGATATTTATGTAAAATAGAACTCTTAAAAAGAAGTAAGCTACCATTTACTTTTACACTACTTCGGCTACTACAAAAGTACTGCCACCTATAAATATAAAATCATTAGCATTAGCCGCATTTTTAGCCGCATTTAAAGCATCTTTAACCGAATCATAACACAAACCATTTAAATTCTTCGCAAAGCCTTTTTCTTTAAGAATATTTTGATCTAAACCTCGTGGTATTTCAGCCTTGCAAAAATAATAAACAGCATCCTTAGGCATTAGCTCCAAAACAGCATCAATATCTTTATCGTTAACCATACCCAGCACCATATGCAGCTGCTGATGATGAATAGTATTTATCTGCTTTAAAACCTCTGTAAGACCATCCACATTATGACCGGTATCGCACACAGTAATAGGCTTACAAGATAAATATTGCCAACGCCCAAGCAATCCGGTAAGTTCAATAACTTCTTTAAAACCATAATAAATACTCATATCATTAATCTTATCAAAATTAATTTTAAGAATATCAATTGCTGCTAAAGTGGTAATTATGTTTTTGATTTGATAAAACCCTTTTAATGCCGACTGAAGATAAAACTCATTATCAGTATTACAATCATTAATCAAAACATTAAGAAAATGTCTGCCTTCATCACTGCAAAGTGAGGAATCTTTAATCTCATATTGTTGATCAGCAAATACAATTGGAGCATTTTCAAGAATAGCTTTCTTAATAAAAACATCTTTGGTATGAGCATTTGTTTCGCCTATAACTACGGGAGTGTTGGGCTTTATAATGCCAGCCTTTTCTACAGCAATCTTCTCAACAGTATCACCCAAAAACTGTGTATGATCCAAACCTATATTGGTAATAACCGAGAGCTCAGGATGAATAATATTAGTAGAATCCAACCTGCCACCCAAACCTGTTTCTATTACTGCTATGTCCACTTCTTGGTCAGCAAAATATTGAAAAGCCATACCAACAGTCATCTCAAAGAAAGAAGGTTTTATTTCGCTAAAGTCATTATAATATTTATTAATATAATCACATACTTTAGACTCTGGAATCATCTCTCCATTAATCTTAATACGTTCCCTAAAATCTTTAAGATGTGGCGAAGTGTAAAGCCCGGTTTTATAACCTGCACTTTGCAAAATGGCAGCCAGGTAATGCGACACCGAACCCTTACCATTAGTACCGGCCACATGAATACTTTTAAATTTATGCTGAGGATTGTTTAATAACTTAAGTAAGACAATGGTATTGTCGAGGTTGGCTTTATAAGCGGCAGCCCCAACGCGGTGAAACATAGGAAACTGCTTAAACATGTATTCTATTGAATCTTTATAATCCATTGTTAATAATATTTACAATGGCAAAAGTACTAAAAATAAATGAGAAACAAACTAATTTTGATGAATAAAACGATAAGTAATTGTTCCGGTCTGCTCTTCGGGAGCGTTTGGATCACCACTAAAGGTAGATTTCTGAGCTGCTTCTTCAGCCTGTTTCCAAAGCATAAGATCAGTAGTAGTAGTACCACTAACACCGGCTTGAACCCTTGTAACAACACCATTTTTATTAACCCAAATCTTTACAACAACGGTACCATTATTCTTTGAATTATAACTTGGATGAGGCAATACCTTATTAGTTCTTCCCGTAAGGCTAAAAGAAATCCCAGGACCTTTACCTGGACCAGTTCCCGGACCGGTTCCTGAACCTGTTCCTCCACCACTACCCGAACCATTGCCCGGACCGGTACCACTACCATTGCCAGTACCTTGACCAGTTCCACTACCACCACCTTTAGTATAATTTTTGCTATTAGCATTACCATTAAGATCACCTTGGTTACCTATTTTGTTAGTATTGCCATCACTATTATTCTTTTGAAATAGAGCAGTTTTATTTATCTTAACTTCTTCTGTTTTAACTTCAGTCTTATTTGTTTTGTTTTCTTTATTAGTTTTTAAAGAAGTAGCATTCTCCGTAGAAGTTTCGTCAGTAATAACACTTTCTTGGGGATCCTTAGCTTTTAAATCTACAGGTTCAGGATTGATAATATCTTTAGCTTGTTCCTTAAACTCAGGGAAAGCAATATTAGCCTCACTAATGCCCATGCCATTATCCGAATTACCAAGATTAACCTCAATACCCAGACCACCGCCGCCGCCGCCTGCATCAGGCCAGGGAGGCAAAGGAGTTTTAAGCATGGCAAACCAAAGCAGTAGCACCAACAACCCATGAAAGATAATCGTTCCTGCTACACCTGCAATCTGGCGTTTAGCGTCTCTATTATCAGTTTTTTGTTCCATTTGATGCTTTGGTTGCAAGTATCATCTTTATTCTTAATTTATTCCCAACTTCCAATACATCCACCAGGTTTTGAACCGTTAAGGAATTATCGCAACGTAAAATAACAGTTGCATTTTCCACTCCTTTTAATTCTGTAATTAGTTCCTGCTCTAATTGACTAAACTGCACTTGTCTGTTATTAATAAAATAATTCATTTCTTTAGTAACAGATAAACTAACTTCCTTTTGACGCAATTCACTTGGATGTTTTGAGCTTGGTAGCGACAGCTTAATCACATTAGGATTAAGCAAAGTAGACATAATCAAGAAGAACAACATCAAGAAAAACATGATGTCGTTCATCGAGGATGTAGCTACCTCTATAGATGTTTTATTTTTCCTACGAAGTTTCATCGTGTAGGTTCTTGTAAGAAATCAATAAAGTTCATTGCATTGTATTCCATCCTCTGAACAATTTTTTCGATCATAATATTCAGCCAATGGTAACAAACAAAAGCAACGATACCAACAATAAGTCCCGAAGCACTCGAAACCATCTTAGCATAAAGGCCTGCGGAAACACTCGAAATACTAACATCTCCGGCTATAGAAATATCATGAAAGATCTTGATAACACCAATAATAGTACCGATAAACCCAAACATAGGAGCTATACCGGCAACAATTGCAAGAATAGCAAGATTCTTTTCGAGTTTATAAACTTCAAACTTTCCAACTATCTCAATAGATTCTTCAATATCTTTTAAAGGACGACCTAAACGTGTCAATCCTTTTTCGGTCATATGCGCAATAGGGCTATCAGTAGACTTGCATAACGACATCGCAGAATCTATACGATCGTTCACAATAAAATCACGAATATTATTCATGAAATTAGCTTCCTCTCTCGATGCTCTTTTGATAGCAATATATCTTTCGATAAAAACAAAAACAGTAATAAGCGATAAAATAATGATAGGAATCATTATCCAACCACCTTTTATTACAAGATTCATTATCGAAATCGCTTCTTCTTTTGGCTGAGCAGTAGGCTGATTAACCACTTGATTTGCTACCCTGTTAATAGTATCCCCAACAGTAGTTGCGGCTTGTGTTATTTGCAAAATTATTCCAATCATTGTTACTTTAATTTAGTCACTAAAATTAGTTCAATATCGAATAGAAAACACAGTAATAAAACTTATTTTTGAACAGTCCTTTGTTAATAAGAACTTCGTTTTATTTATTATATTGTATTGGAGATAAAAAAGGAGTATAAGCAAGTAAACTAGAACTGCAATTTAACAGAGGTTCTAGTTTCGTTTAATTTAGAAAATAAATTAAAGAATTCTAAACTATTAAAAAAAACTATACTAAATTATAAGATGCTACTATTTTATTAGCTATATCTAAAAACTCTTCAGGTGTAAACTTTAATTTCTCTCGCTTAAAGTCCATATCATAAATTGAATTAATAGGAATTAAATGTATATGCGCATGAGGCACCTCTAAACCAATAACTGTAAGACCTATTTTCTTACATTCAACAACTTTCCCAATAGCAATCCCGACTTTCTTAGCGAAAAGGAAAAATTCTTTATATTCATCATCATTTATGTCAAATATATAATCAACTTCTTTTTTAGGAACAACTAAAGTATGTCCTTTAGCTAATGGATTTATATCTAAAAAAGCATAGAACTTATCATCTTCTGCTATTTTATAAGATGGAATCTCCCCATTAATTATCTTAGTAAAAATACTAGCCATAATAATTATTTATATTCTTGTAATTTCAATAATCTCAAACGGTATTACACCCGCAGGAACAACAACTTCAACCTTCTCTCCTATTTGTTTACCCAATAAACCTTTTGAAATAGGTGATGTCACAGAAATTTTCATACTTTTGAGGTCAGCTTCACTTTCAGGAACAATAGTATATTTCATGATTGAGCCATTGTTAAGATTCTTTATTTTAACAATAGAAAAGAGAAGTACCTTTGTTTGATCTAACTTAGTTTCATCAATAATTCGAGCATTCATTATTAAGTCCTGAAGTTTAGAAATTTTTAATTCCAACATACTTTGAGCTTCCTTTGCAGCATCATATTCTGCATTCTCCGAAAGATCGCCTTTATCTCTCGCTTCCGCAATTTGTTGAGATATTCCAGGTCTTTCGAATGTAATCAATTGATTAAGCTCTTCTTTTAATTTCTCTATACCTTCTTTACTATAATAACTAGTACTTGCCATTTGTTTATTTATTGAGATTTCATAATAACAGAAAAGACCCTTTTGAAAAGGGTCTTTATCTAAAAAATATTTTTTAAGACTGCTTTTTGTCTATAATAAAAGCGTTTATAAATTAATTCTTGCTCCAATGGTATGACAACCTTGGAATGGATTTGTAGCTCTATAAGAATAATCTATTGAGAAAGTAGAACCTTTTTCTTTACTCATTGGCGCTTGAATAGTAATCCCTGCACAAGGCCCAGTTAAAGCATTTGTTCTTTTAGCAACATCAAATATGCCATCTTCATAACTAAATCCGGCTCTTAGCATGAGGTACTGCATAAAACCGTACTCCGCACCAAGAATATATTGATCTTTTGAAAATGAATTTGAAGTAAAGTTTCCTGCAATAGTTAATCTATGCTTTTCACTAAAAACAAAATCATAAGAAGCACCAATATTAATTAAAGAAGGTAATTCAAATTCAGCTGATCTCTGTTCAATAGTTAAGTTATTAGTAGTATTATTCATATAACCTCTAAATGAAAAACCATCCCCAGAGTATTTTAAAGTTGGACCTACATTCTTCATTGAGATACCAAACTTTATATTATCGGTAGGTCCGGTTACATATTGAATACCTGCGTCAATTGCAATTCCTTCAGCACTTGCATCCGAAATAGATTCAGAAATTATCTTAAAGTTAATCCCTCCATAAATACTATTTGAGAATGCCTTTGCATAAGCAATACCAATATTAATAAAACTAGGAGTAAAATTACCAATTCCTCCCTCAGGTTGATCAACTGTTCTAATCATAATGTCACCAAAAGACATTGACATGATATTAATACCAATAACTCCGGTTTCACCAACCTTTTGAGTAAATCCGAAAGTAGAGATATTGATATCAGAACCTTTTAACCATTGTGTTTGAGCAAACATTACTTCAGTTTTTTGAGTAAAAGCAATCCCAGCAACATTAGTAAAAATAGCATCAAGACCTCTTCCATTTGCAGTGTTAACACCACCCCATCCTGAACTACGAGTAAAAGGATTAATTAATAACTCCGAAGCTCCTGATTGACCTGATCTATCTTCATTACCAGCAAACAGCTTATTATTTTGAAAAATTAATAGTGCTGCAATAGCTGAAAGAATTAGAAAACGATATATTTTTTTCATATATTTAATATATTATAATATTTAGTACAAAAAAAGACATTAATTAAAATGAGTTTAAATCTGTTGGACGTAAAGCTCCAAACCATTTTACAACTTTCTCCCCAATGCCATCAGCTTTAATATGAATAATATAAATACCACCAGCTATTGGAATATTTGCAAAATTCTTTAAATCCCAGTCAATTGAAGTTAGAGCTTCTCCATTTGCATTACCTGAAGTTACACCTTCTTTATCTACTGCAAATTGTCTTATCAAAGTTCCATTTACAGTATAAATTGTTACAGTACATTTTTGCGGTAAGTTAATTATACGTACTCTATTATCTAACTGATTAATTTCATATTTTGAGAACGCATAATAAGGATTTGGAACTACACCAATTAAATCAAGAGCAGTTTTTGCTGCATCAGTAACATATCTTTGAGTAGCTAGATCAGATGTACCAAATTGATACATTGGAAAATTACTATTTTGTACTGTACTAGTGGTTCCAACATTGCCTGCAGCATAATTTTTATTATATGGTTTTTGAACTCTAAGCCTTACTTTAGCTTCAGTTGGCATATTTTTTGGATTTTTATCTTTAAAAGCATATTGGTTATATACCATTGGAAGTCCAACCCACATTACATTATTATAAACAACACCATACTTAATATTTTGTGTTCCTGTGCCATTTGGTTCACTTAACCTTTGATATAACCAAGAACCATTATCATAAGCTGGGCAATTAGATGGAGATTGGAAAGATGTAATATTATCATTATGACCCATAATATAAATATAATGTTTACCTCCAAAAACAATGCTACCGTTACCAGCCATAAATGTTGAAGTTGGATTCCACATCATATCTTTACCATTATTCGCAGCTTGCCATGAATCTTCACCAAACATAATATTTAGTCTTTCTCCTGTTTCAATATTGATTGCATACCCTGGGAACCAACTCATCCCTGTTGGGTGATCAAAAGTAGGATCTACAACACCATCTTTATTTACGGAAGAATCAGAACGTAAAGCAAATTTCTTTACACCATTTACTAAAGTTGGATCATCACTAAGTTCAATAACCGGACACCTTGTCCATTTACTTTGATCTGGAGTAAATACAATATCAACACTAGCTAAATTACTTAAATTGTTTTTTGTAAAATAAGAATCTGTATTAGGTGCACTTATTGAATATGCTGGACCATTAGTATAAACAGAACATAAACGATAAGGAGCCCATGTACCATTAAGTATTTTTCCATAAACTTTATTAGGATCTAAAAATGTCTTAGTATTAGCATCTGGCTTATAATAATAATCTTCATTTTGTGCTACATTAGGATCTTGTGAATTACCCGATCTAATCCAGTTAAAACCATTAGTGTTTGCATCGATGTCAGGAACTCCAAATAACCAATTTTTAGTACTGTCAGCATAAGTTAAGGTTCCTTCTATAAAACCATTATCTCTTACATAATTTCCTTCAGTTCCAGTTATTGGAGCAGCTAGTGGATCAACCTGATTAATACTAATAGATAGTCCTAATTCAGGGATAATTTGTTCATTAGCTAATTGAATAGATAATTCAGAGGTATCATTAATAGTTTTTCCATTATCAACATAAGATAAAACCCACTTCAATAATGAAATAGAATCTTTATAATAATTAATATCAGGATGATTTAATGGGTCTGGAGTTATAAACTTAAGAGTGTAATTACCTGCTTTTACATTTAAAGGATCTACTACTTTTACATTGATAGGTCCACTTCCATTCTCATAAATAGGATTTTCTATTATATAAGGTGGAGCTGTTTTTGACATTAATTCATTTATTGAAGATTGAGTTAAATCTAAATTCATTCCTCCATTTCCTTGTCCTTCTATCCTTTTAATTTTCGGACTTGAACCATATGCAGCATTTAATACAGTTCCTCCTTTTTCAGGTGTTGAAATATGAGGAATTGCAATTACATGTGTAATTTCACCTTTAGGACTTTTACGACCGGCTAAATAAGGTTGCTTTTGTCCATCAAGATAATTTGCATCAATTGAGAACTTCTTAAAATTATTATATGCATAAGCAATTGCAATAAAATAATATTGTTTATGATTAACTAATCTATCATCACCTGAAGCAAACAAATCTTTTTTAACATCGAAAGTATGTTGTATGCCACTATTTCCACCATTAACCATTTCTGTTGGAACTAAAGCTCCACCTAAGTTCTCAGCGGCAGTATAATTTATTAATTGTGATATAGGATTTAAATTAGCATCAACATTTTTAATATCACATTGAGCAACTAATCTTGCTTTATCATTATTTTGCAAATCACTTACTGAGACTGAAGAATTAGCTAATTGATATATCTGATATCCTTCAAAATGATAATACCTATCAAATGGCACACCACTTACAGCATCTTTTAACGCAATTCTAATATCTAACTCTTTGTATAATTCTTTGTAATTATTAGAGGACTTACTATTTGAAATATACAATATTAACTCCTTATCCAGTTCTTTTACAACTAAATCTGGAGCATCTGGACCATCAAGAACTTTAAAACAATTATCAAAAAGCGCTTGGCATTTATCATCAACATTTCTAAGTAATTTAACTGAAGCAAATGGCCCACCTGATGGTGCTTGCGCCCAAGGAATACCAACAGTAATATAATTAACAGCACCTGGTTTTAAAGTAAATGGACCTGCTGATTGCATAAAACGTCTATCACCATAAGGGTTATTTGCAGTTTCTTCAGTCCATAAAGTGCCGGGCATTGGATCAGGGCCACAACCTGTTCCCCAATGTAGTGGATCTGAATCACCCGGAAACATAAAATCTGCATTAACATTAGATAAAGCTCCTGGAGAATTATAATAACCGGTTCCGCCATAAACCATGTGTGTATTATCTTTCCAAATAGCTTTCATTAAATTATAATATTCTATAGCTACTTGTGGATCTGTAGTAGGTCCAGTATTTGCATTGATATGGTAAACAAAACGTCTCATTCCAAATCGTTCGTCATCTACTATACCATTTCCAAAATTCACACCATTAATACTTGCATCACAAAGTTGATTTAAATGTGCTGAATCGCTGTATTTTGGGTTATCAATATAATCAGGATCCATATATGGACCTTGAAAATAGTCAAGTCCAATAGCAGGAGGATTACCTTCATAAGCCCAATATTCACCTTCACCATCTACATCTTTACCATTATAAACATAACCTAACCCTCTTGAAACGTCACAACCGGTATAATCATCAAAAGCATAACCTAAGTCAAAATCTACCCATTGACAAAAATAAGTTTCTGTTAAAGTATATGTTGAACGATTAACGATCTCATAAGAATAAAAAGTCATATTATTTATTTCATCATTAGTTGAGAAACTAAAAGCTTGAGCTCTTATTTCTAAACCTATGGGAGCACCTTGTGTTTCTGTATGAGTATTACCTTTATCATTAAATACCCACCATAATGTCATATCACCTTTTAATACCTGATCAACAAGAATCCCTCCTTTAACTTTAGGATTACCATTCCCCATAGTTGTTTCCATAGTTGTTTCCATTGGTTTCCATGTTCCATCAGGATTTTGTTTATCAGGATTTGTTGGACATAATGAATTAGTAAAATCATAATAAGGATAATCTCCATCATCAGGATTATATACATAATCACCATTCACATCATAAAATGGAGCAAGATAATTAGTTTGCAATTTACTTAGATCACCTCTCCATGGCCAATCTTTAATTACTTGAGTTTGGTAATCCGAATTACCTGGATTAGCAATAAACGCTTCTACTTCAGCTTTAGTTATTGAAAAATGTCTATCCCATTTAACACAAGTTTCAGCATCAACAGCAGCAGTCCCATCAACTGTTAAAGGACCAGTCCAATAATCTACACCACCATCTCTATATCTTTGAGCTGCAAGTTTTAATTGTTTATTAACATCTAAACCTCCAATCCAAAGAGCACAGGCAAACGATGAGGTTTTTCTTGAACCTTTTGGTATTTCATATTGAGCTTTACCATTACCACCGGCAAGATCCCACCACATATCTCCACCAGTATTTATTCTTGCCCTTACATTATTTAGATTTAAATCTGTTGAACCAGTTGCAGGCTTACACAACGAAGCAACTGCACGAACTGATTTAGTTTTTGTTTTAGCACCAACAAACCTTTCAGCAAAAGAATTATTTGAAAGATATAATACCGTGGTAATTACAAATAAGATTTGAATTAATTTTTTCATTACTTATATATTGTTAAAAGTCATTAATTTCAGAAAAATAATAAATTAAAAATTAAGCATTAGTCCTAAACGTATTCTTCTAGGAAGTGAATAATTGTATGGGTTGTTAATCATTGCTGAGTACAAATCTCTATATGATTGTGGATCTGCCATTGTGGCGATTGTAGATTGGTTTTGGGCTGCAGATAAATACCCATTGTCATTTGGATTACCCGTTGTAGAATAAACTCCAATTGTATTTGTAGTATTAAGTACATTCATTAATTGAAGGTAAATATTTAGAACTATATACTTTTTGTTTTTTCCTTCTTTATTATTTACTTTAAGTACAACATCCCTATCTATCTGAGCATCTACATAAAATTGCCAAGGTAATCTTGATCCATTTAAATTACCTTCAATTGTATTTCCAATAATATTTCTTTTTGTATAAGGTGTTCCTGATCCGCCATTAAATGTAATATTTAAACCTGTATTTTCTAATAAAGGAATTGTTTTAACTTTATCGGTTCCCTTTATTTTTTTTGTAATAGTAGGTCCATTGTATTTTTTTCCTTCATCAAATCTAAAATCAAAATTAACTTTAACAGCATGACGTTGGTCATAAGCTAATGCATAAGTAGTCCTTAAATTTGGTTGACCTGAACTTACTAGATTAATCTGATCTGTTGCTGATGAACCTGTACCATTAGCAAATTGCAAGGTATAACTAGTCCTAATTCTAACATTACTTGATCTTCTTAAATCATAACTAACTGTCATTCCTTTTACTGTTCCAAAGTCAATGTTAGTAAAAGAAATATAATTTGGGTTTGGATCAGCTCCAGCAAATTGTTTTGCTTGAACTAGATTACGAATTTCTCTATAATATGCTGAAAATTTAAGTGAAGAAGAATTTGATAATTTCTGTTGAAAACCTAATTCATAATCTGTAG
Source organism: Bacteroidota bacterium (assembly GCA_037134755.1). Taxonomy (GTDB): domain Bacteria; phylum Bacteroidota; class Bacteroidia; order Bacteroidales; family JACABE01; genus JBAXLO01. Next base: position 11,695 of record JBAXLO010000067.1, read on the forward strand.
TTTTCTCTGGCATTAAATTTGGATTATCAATTACTGTAGATCCAATTTTATCTATAAATAAATATGAAATAGGATCCATTCTTAAACCAGTTGTAGGTCTTTTAGTAATAATATCATAATGTGCAAAAAATAAAGCTTCATCAGAAATAGGGAATGAAAAAGATATACGAGGCATAAAAGTAGTTTGAGGCGAATAATCTCTGAAAGCATCAATACTTATTGCTGTTTGATTTGGGTCTGAGCGATAAGGAGTAGGTTTTCCTGAAACACCCTTTATAAGAGTTGGGTCTGTAATAACACTTCCTGTTGCATTATACCATACATCACCGTTTCTATATCCTAATACTTTTGGTGTTGTTGCCTTAAAGTCATCAACATATACAACTGCGCTTGAACTTACTGAAGTTGGATGGCTGCCACTATTTGTAGTATTATAAATCCCAGGAACATCTTGAACTGTTTTAGCTGAATAAAAAAGATAAGGATCTTTTAAAACCATTTGGTTTGCATCAAAACGGTCAACACGTACACCGATATTAAAAATCAAATCACTGAAAGAAAATTTATCTTGAATATAACCTGCCATATAAAGTGGTTCAAAAGCACCTACTTCTCTTTTATAATTACCATATTCATCTTTTGCACTAAAGAAATCTTGTAAAGATGGTTGTTTAGATAATTTTTTACCAGTATAATCATAACCATAATAGTTAACATAAGATGAACCTTGATTTAAAAGTTCATCAGCACTAAACATATTAATTTTATATAAATCTGGACTATAATTATCTATATCAATCCAATCAGATAATTTATGTCCATCAACAGCCATTCCAAGAGCTTTTCTTAAATTATAATCAAAAAATGATTGTTCGCTTTGAGAATATTTGTAATCATAATAAATAGTATCAAACAAACCTCCTGGATGTAAAGTAGGATGATCTGTATCAAGCTGACCAATATGTCTATTTGCAAGATTACGCATAAGTGTCCATAAACCTACTGGGCTTACATTATAACTTCTATCAACTAACTGTTCATATTGAATACCGAATTCAAATGCATGGTTACCAATATCTGCAGATCCATTTGCATTAATAGAAAATTGAGTTTCATCAAAATTCCCATATCCATTATATACAGTACCTGTATTATTAAATAGTGCATAAACTGATGATGGAACTTCACCATTTAATAGACCTTTGTATTGTTGAATTGTTGTATAATTCTGATAAAATCCTGAATGAAGATTAAATAAACTATAATATTGAGATGTGTAATTAGCTAATGTAGGATTGATTTCAGAACGTTGATATGTTACTAATGTGTCGTAAACATTATTTAGAAGTAATACATTATTATATATTACACCATTTACTGTATCTGATCCTAGACCAAAATTTGGAGCTTTATAAGTTTTAAATTTACCAACATAACCGTATTGAAATAAATTATCTTTATGATTAGCATCTTGACTAGTACTAGCAAATTTAGTATAATCTGCCTGTATTTGATAATAAACATTTTTAACAAGTGATTTATTATCTTTATCACCTAAGAATCTTTGAGAAAATCTACCATAAAATCTCCATGTAGAATTTACATATTCTCCATTATTTATTGAATTTAAGAATGCATTAGCACGATCCCAAGATCTTCCGGTATTCCAATCAAGAGAACCGCCAAAAGTTAAATTTGTTGTAGCTGTTGTTCTAACGTCTATCTTTCCGGCAAAGTTAACACTGTAAGCATTTCCGTTTTGTTTTGTATATACTTTTTCAAGATCAGAAGCTCTTAGATATTGAGCATTATAGAAAACGCCCAATGCTCCATTGATATTTTGTAAAGTAATTGGATTTTGTTCCAAATAGGTTCTTTTGGCATCGTTTACTTGATAATCACCGTTACCGAATGGTCGTGTATCTTTAATAGATGTAAATTCACCAGAGATAAAGAAACCTAAAAGAGATGTTTTTTGATTAGGATCTTTACTTTTTAACAATGGACCATTTAAACTAAAAGAAGCAACATTATAACCTTGTTTATCCCACAACTCAGAACTTACTATTTCAACACTACCACCAAACTCTCTTGATGGTCCTTTTGTTACAATATTAAGAATACCTCCGGTTGCTTCACCATATTTAGCAGGTGTACCACCAACAAGCATACCAACTTCTTCAATAGCAGATTTAGGAAGACCTGAAGATCCTCTAACCTTAACACCATCAATAAAAGTTACAGTACCATCCTCGCGTTGACCACGAACACTACCCATTCCTCCATCTTGAGAAAAAACACCTCCAACAGTTGCTGCAATAGATTCTGCTGAACGTCCCGGCATCTTAGATATTTCCTCAGATGTTACAGTTTCACCGGATTGTGTCTGGTCTTTAGAAATTAATGGAACTTTATAATCAGTAATAACAACTTCTTCCAAAGTCTTAGTGGTTGCTTCCATTGTTATATCATTAAAAGTAATCGTATTTGAATTAATAACGACACCTTTAATTAATAATGGTTTGTAACCTACGTATGTTGCTTTAACATCGTACTTTCCGGTTGGAAGTGGTTTAATTGTGTACTTACCATCAAAATCAGTAGTACCTGCGCCAAATTGTTTACCTCCTTGGTCAACCACAATATTAGCAAAAGGGATTGGCTGTTTTGTGTCTTTGTCAGTGATTTTCCCTTTAAGTTCACCGTTTTGCGAATATACTAAAAGATTAACTGATAGTAAGATTCCTAAAGTAATTAGTATTTTTTTAAACATACACCTGTAATTTTTATGTTACGATAAATTGCAAATTAAAGTGGGTAAAATTATAAAAAATATTGATACCCTACGATTATTATTTTTCTTGTTTTTACTTTTCAAAAATCAATATTAATAATTACAATTCTAAAAAGTTTTGTAAAATTAATAAACATTTAATCAAAAATTAGTATAAAATCAGTTAACGGTGATAAAAAAAAAGTTAACGGTAAAATTGATAACTTTTTTCACTTTTTAACCCACGATTTATTACTTTTTTTTCGACTCCTAATGTGACGGCAAATTTAGTAAAAATTATTAATATGGAAACATTTTTTCTAAATCACTTAAAATTTCTACAATTTTATCCTTCTTTCGCCTAGAAACCGGTATCTTACTTCCATCAGACATAATGATGACTCCTTCGTTCCTTAAATAACTTTTTATATGCTTTGTGTTAATTAAGTGTGACTTGTGTGTTCTGATAAAATTATATTCATTTAAAAGTTCTTCATTTTGTTTTAAAGTTTTTGAAATTAATATCATTGAATCATTCTTAAAATAAAATCTGGTATAATAATCATCTGATTCACACCTAATAATATCATCTGTTTTTACTATATGAATTCCTTCAGATGTACTAAGAATTATCTTAGGTTCCACATTTGGGGCCTTAATGTTGTCTAATAATACCTGAATATTTTTATTTATCTGTCCTTTATTTTGCTTTTTTATATATTTATCGACAGCATAATTTAAATCATCGGGGTTAATCGGTTTTAAAATATAATCCAAAGCACTAAATCTAATTGCTTTTATTGCATACTGATCGTGAGCAGTTGTAAATATCACTTCAAAATTATATTCTTTAATATCTTCTAATAATTTAAAACCACTGCCATCAGGCATTTGAATATCAAGAAAAACAATTTCCGGTGACAACTCTTTAATTTTATTAACTCCTGACTGACATCCGTCAGCCTGACCGATAACTTCGATTGTAGGACAATATCTTTCAATCATTCCTACTAAAGTGTCTCTTGATCTTTTTTCGTCATCAATAATTACTGCTTTAATCATCTTAATTCATTTTAAAAATATAAAAACTATAACTCTATAAAGGCTATCATAAATTCTATTCTTGTACCTGTCGGATTTCCCTTTTCATCTTTTAAATCAATAATATTAACTGAATATTTTTTTGTATTACTTAATATTTCCAATCTCTCTTTTGTAATATTCATCCCTTTTGATTTGTGCAAAATACCGGAATTCTCGCGTATTTTATCGGCTGCTTCTCTACCTATACCATTATCTTGTACTATACATAGAATGTTTTCTTCAAGCATTTTTAATTCAATAGTTAAGAAACCTTTTGACTTTTTATTATTCAAGCCATGAATAATAGAATTTTCGACATATGGCTGAATAACTAATGGTGGAATCCCAAAAAAGTCTTCATCAATTTCTTCATCTATTATAATTTCATAATCAAATTTATTATCAAAACGTAGCTTTTCAATATCTATATAATATTGTAAAGCTTTTAAATCATCCTTAACTGACACATAAGATTTCTGAGAATTGGATAGTATTAATCTCATTAACTGAGAAAACTTAGAAAGGTAGAATAATGCTTTATCTATATCATTTTCTAAGATAAAACTTTGAATTGAATTTAAAGAATTGAAAATAAAATGAGGATTCATTTGCAATCTCAATGATTTTTGTTCCAATTCAAAAAGCTGCTTTTGAATACTTAAAACTTCCTTTTCTATTTTATGTTTTCTCCTTAGATTACGCACTCTAAAATAAATAAAAAGCCAAATAGATGCTATCAAAAAAAGAAGGAATGCTATTTTAAACAATATAGTTTTATACCATGGCGGATGTATAATAATATGTATAGATATTCCATTTGTGTTCCAAACACCATCATTATTCGATCCTTTTAATCTAAATATATATTCTCCGGGTTCAACATCTGTATATTCAGCAAAACGCCTGCCTTGAATTGCTGTAATCCATTTCTTATCATAATTTTCGAGATAATAAGAGTATTTATTCTTCGATGAATTTACATAATCTAAAGAAGCAAACTCAAAAGAAAAAAAGTTATCATCATAATTAAGATATATAGTATCCCCATCATTTGTACTTTTTGGAACTTCAGTATTAAATACTTTAAAAGAGGTTATTACTAAAGAAGGAATATTCTTATTAACCTTAATTTTTTCAGGTGCAAATCTATTAAACCCATTCATCCCTCCAAAATACAGCTCTCCTGCATTATCTTTGCAAAAAGCAGGAAAATTAAATTCATGACTTTGGATACCATCTCTAACATCAAAGTTAATAAAGCTTTCGTCCGAAGGATTAAAGCGTGATAAACCAAAATTAGTACTCATCCAGAAATTACCTTTATTGTCTTCGATAGTACAATACACAACATTGCTTGGCAAACCTTCATTTTCAGTATAATATTTCGCTTCATCTGTCACAGGATTTAGTTTATTCAAACCTCCACCCATAGTTCCAACCCAGTAAATTCCCTTTTTATCCTGATAAACAGAAAATATTTTCTGACTATTTAGTTTAAATTGCTTTTGTGGATTGCTAAAATAATTATAAAATCTTTTTAATTTTTTGTCATATCTATTGAGTCCATTATAAGTCCCTATCCACATTACGCCTTTTCTATCTTGATAAATAGGATAAATAAGATTACAACTTATACTGTATGAATCTTTATCATTATGTTTATATATTGCAAACTTCTCGGTCTCCGGATTTAAAATACTTAAGCCATCTTGTGTGCCAATCCATATTTCACCTCTATCATCTTGAAATAAAGAAGAGATTTTGTTTGAACTAATACTATTACTATTAGGGTCATACCTAAAGTGTTTGCATTTTTGTGTAGTAATATCATATTTATCCAACCCATCATCATCTGTACCAAGCCAAACTATATTTTTTCGGAGCTTATCCAGTTGTATTGCTCTTACTTTATTGCTTATCAAACTAGCTTTATCCCTTTCATTATGGGTTATGTACGAAAATTCATCCGTTTTCTTATTTAGAATATTTACACCATAATTAGTTCCTATCCAAATGTTATCTTCCTTGTCATTTACAATTGCCCATACAATATTATTATTAATAGTAGTATTTGACTCGTTACTTTCTGATGCAAAATAATGATTAAATAGATTCGATTTATTGTCAATCCTATTTACACCTTTCCATGAAGTACCTGCCCACAGAATCCCCGAACGATCTTCATACACACAATTAATATAATCATTACTTATCGTATTTACATCGTAAGGATTATTACGAATACTGTTGAACTTAAAGTCAGTTGAATTCATATAATTAACCCCACCACCATAAGTTCCTATCCAATACATTCCATTTTTATCCTGGATTATAGAGCGCACATCGTCATTAGATAAAGAATTAGGATTTTTTAAGTCATTTTTAAAAATTCTAAACTTATGATGTCTTTCATCGAATAAATTTAACCCTTTATCGGTTCCAACCCATATATTTTTTGAGTTATCAATAAAAACACAGTTTACATAATCACTACTTATTGAATTTTTATCAGAGACATCATGATAATAATGATAAAATACATCCTCTTTTATATTATATTCATTCAAACCTTTATCTGTAGCTATAAAAAGTATTCCTCTTTTATCATATACAATATTTTTAACTGCATTATTACTAAGCGAATTTGCATTAATCGGGTTTAATTGGAAACGTTTAACATTCCCTGTTCTCTTATTCATGCAGTTAAGACCATCATTTGTACCTATCCACAAATTTCCTTTATCATCTTCGGTTATACAATTAATAGATTCGTTTGATAAACTATTTATATTTTTAGGATTGCTTTTGAATTGTGTAAATTGTTTTGTTCTAGAGCTATATTTATTCAAACCAACTTCAGTACCTACCCAAAGATTCCCTTCTGTATCTATAAACATGGTACGAATAGTAGGGCTACTTAAACTTGTAGAAGTATTATATTGGTCTGGTCTTATTATCTTAAAGCTATAACCATCATAACGGTTCAACCCATCCCAAGTGCCGAACCACATAAAGCCGTCATTATCTTGTATTATACATTGAACGGAGTTTTGCGATAAGCCTCTTTCCTGCTTATCCACTTCCGAGGCTATCCTATCTATTCTTATGTCTTTAAAATCCTGTGTAAAAGCTGTTAAACTCTCAACAAGCAATACTATTATTACAATATATTTAAAAAGACATTTCATCTTTACAATTAGTTAGTTGGTTGAGGAGTGCAAGGTTTGGGTTTGCGACTTAGCCATCTCCACAAAAAGAATTGTTTGTGTTCAACATGTGTTTTGCCTGATTTCTTCTTCAATTCTTTCATGCGTTTTCGCGTTTCTCTGGTCTGATCTTTGTCATGTGCTTTTATTGCATCGTGGTATTTAGCACTTTCCTCTTTGTTTTTTTCGGCAGCTCTGGTCTCTGCTGCCGATTGATGACTTGCTGATGATCCTGTGCGACAGTTCATCATTAGAGGCATTAAAAATATTAAAAACACTAGTAGCTTTTTATTTAGCATTGTCGTAAACTTTTTACAAACCTACTAATTATTTTTAACAAACAGGATGTTTTATTTAAAAAAATATGCAAATATTATCTAAAGTACTTACTATGACTAAATATAAAAATGTATTTATTCATCAAGTCTAAAAAGGTCTATCTATATTAATTCATCGTCATTGCGACGTGGAACGACGAAGCAATCTATTGTATTTATGACAATTGAGATTGCTTCACTTCGTTCGCGATAACAACTTAGTACTTTTTGGACTTGATTCATTTATTAAAATAATAAGATTAAAACAAGCCACCTCAAAATAAATTCATATATTTGTAGTTTAAATAATATAAATCATTTTTATTCATAATGCTCAAGAAATTATTTATTACCATATTTTTGCTTTTAGCAATCTCATATTCTTGTAAAAAAGAAAATACCCAAACGGTTCCTTATATATATGTTGACTTTTATGTAAAACCTAACGCTACTTCCGACATACATTTAAATACCGTCGGTGGCTGGGAATATGTTACCGGAGGTTATAGCGGTATCTTGATTTACAGACAATCAACTGATGCTTTCCTAGCTTATGACCGTGCTTGTCCTTACGATTACGGTAACGGATGTCGCGTTACTGTCGAAACATCCTTTACTATTGCTATTGATTCTTGCTGCAAGTCAAGGTTTATCATTGCTATGGACGGCTCACCCGTTTCAGGTTCGGCTGCAACAGTTTCTTTAAAACAATATCGTACTGCCTACGACGGCACATATTTACACGTTTACAATTAAGAAGTACTTCAAGTACTTAAAATACTTAAAGTACTTGAAGTTTAAAGACAATTAATATTTAAAAAT